>JALZIJ010000148.1 GCA_030860375.1 Actinomycetota bacterium
CGCGGTGACTTTGCGGGCTGAGAAATCAGTCGTAAGCGTCAGAGGGGCCACTGGAATCAGGCTCGGCAGAAACTTCCGACCCTTGGTTGCTGCCGGTCGCGCCGGCGACATCGTCCACGTTTGGACTCGTCTCAACCCCCTCCGCCTCCAGCACTTCGCGCTCCGGAGACCCGTTCTTCGCAGCGCCGCTTTCGCCGCCCTTGCCCTTGCCCTTGCGGCGCCTTCGCCGCTTCGAGCCGGGCTTGGGGAAGTTGCGCAAAAGCTCTCGAGCGACCGCCGACGGCTTACGGGCCATGCGCATGCGTGCGCCGCGAAGCACCTCTTCGGCCTCGGGCGTATGAGCGACGGCGGCGGCCAGGATCGCGACGGAGAGGCGCCGATCCTGCTGGCGGGCTGCCGTGACGAGCCGGCGCGCGTTCCGCCCGTGCGCCCGGCCGGAAGAGTTGACGAACAGGCCGAGCAGCCGCTTCGTCTCGGGCCAGCGCTGAACGGCGTACTGCTCGTGTAGGTCGCGTGTGGTTTCGGCTAGGCGCCAAACCCAGGCCTGGGCCTGATCGCGGCGGCCGATCCGCCGCTCCGCGAGCGCTTGGAGCAAGAGCTTGGCCCCTGCGCGGCGGTCCTCGCGAGCCCACGTCGTGACGATGTCGACGCAGTCGTCGAACGCTTCGGCGTCGCGGAGCTGCGCGACCTCGCCCATCGCTTTGAGCCGGAGCTGCTGGTTTCGGTTGCGCTGAACGCAGGTGAGGAGGAAGCGGCGGCGGAGCTCTGAGGCCTCGTCGTGCTGGATCATCGCCTTCGCCCGGCGCCACTGATTCGACGTGACCTTCGAGCCGGCAAGCGCGGCCCACGCGTGCTGCTCGGAGTAGTTCAGATTTTCGACCGCGATCCGCCATAGCTCGCGCTCGAGCACGGCAACGCGGCGCTCGGCGTCGGCCGAGACTGGGACGACTCGGCGCTCGACACGAACGCGACGCCCGCGCCCCCGGCGAACCGGTCCGACGACGATCGCACCGCCGCGGTAGACGTCGCGGTCGAGGAGGGAGTGGAGCGTGACGATGGTCTCGTCGGAAGTTGTCGCGGGGTGGACGAGGTCGATGACGAGCCCCGCCTCCTTGCCAGGCGCTCGGCGCGTCACGCGGCCCACGCGCTGCTGGTAGATGCGGCGCGATGCGGTCGGGGCAAGGTGCATGCAGATCGTCGCGCGCGGCGAGTTCCATCCCTCGGCGAGGAGCATCGCGTTGCAGAGCACGTCGACGTCGCCGCGCTCGAAGGCGGCCAGGATCTCGGCAAGCTCGCGCTTAGGCGTCTCGCCCGAGACGGCTCGCGCATTGATGCCGGCGTCACGCATCGCCGCGGCGACGTTCTTGGCGTGCTTGACGCCCGCGGTGTAGAGGACGCCCGGCACCTTCTTGAAGCGGGACTGGTAGAGGTCGGCGATCGCGACGTTGAACGGCCCCTGATCGAGGAGCTTTGCGAGCTCCTCCTGGTCGAAGTCCTGGTCAACCTCACCGCGGCGAAGCGGCACCTTTGCGAGCGAGCGGACGCCCGGGCCCGGCGGGATGCGGATGCAGCGAAGCGGCGCGATCACGCCGCGACGCGCCGCTTGGGCGAGGTCGAACCGAGAAGTCTGGGTGGGGAAGAGATCGGCGACGTGGCGCGCAATGAGGGCGCCGGTTGCGGTCATGCCGATGAAGACCGGACCGGACATCTCACGGATGCAGGCGCTCGTCTTCTCGCCTAGGGCGGTGTGGGCCTCGTCGCAGATGACGATCGCGTAGGCGTCGGAGATATTCTTCGAGTTGCGGACGAACCACTGGTAGGTCTCGACCGTCACCGGCCCGTGGGGATGGTCGTCGCTTCCGAGGAGCGGCGGCGAGAGCCTGTCTGAGTAACCGCGGTCGGAGATTTCGCCGATGAACTGGTCGACGAGGTTCCGGCGGTGCGTGAGGATCAGGATGCCGCCGGTGCGCGACGCCTCGACAAAGCCGACCGCGGCGACTGTCTTGCCAGCACCGGTGGCGTGCTCGAACCAAAAGCGGCGTGACTCACCCGGGTCCTGCGGCGCTTCGGTGACCACTTCCTCTTCATCTTCGTCAGGCTCGTCGGCCCAGTCCTGCGGCTCTTCGTCGGGCTCGAGCTCTTCGTCGAGCTCTTCGTCTTCCGCCGCGCCGTTCTCAGACGCAGGTGCCGCGTCCGCCACGGCGGGCGAGCCGTCGGCGCCGTTTCCGTTGCCGCTTACGCTCGGCGCCCCGTCCTCGATCTCCGCGACGAGTGCCGCGAGCGTGCCGGAAAGGGCGTCCACCTGGTGATCGTTCAGCTCGGCCCCGTCGAGAAGCGTTGGAGGCTCCATCTCGAGCACACGCTCGAGACCGAGCATCAGCGAGTACTCGCGTCGCCAGCCGGTTGACGGTTCCTCGTGGCCCGCGTCGAGCTCGGCCAGGGCGTCGTCGAGCGCACGGCGGCGAGCGCTTCCGGGAGCCAGGTCCGAGAGTGTCTCGCCCTCGAGCAGGATGGGTTCGCGCGTGAAGTCCTGAGCTCGTTCGAGCTCTGACTCAGTTGGAGTGATGGCCGTGCTAGCGGCCACGTCGGTGGTGTTTGCCAAGGTGAGGCTTTCCTCAAGGTGCTCTACCCGGAGCGCAAATGGCGCCGAGTGAGCGATGTAAGCTCGATGGAGGCGGCCGGCGCGGCTTCCCTCTGCCTGGCCGGTACCCCCGCGGTCCCTAACGCGGGATCTGTACAAAAGTACCACCCCGAAGGGTCAGATGAGCGCAATTGGCGAAAATCGCAGGATCGCCGTGACCGTGACGACTTGTCTCGCGGCGCTGGCCCTCGCCGGTGTCGGCTGTGGCGGCGACGCGGACACCGTCGATCCCGGTAGCGCCAACGCTGAGTCCGCGCTGACGCTCGAGGATGCGCAGGCTCCGCTGAAGCAAGGCGATCCCGAGCTCGTGTCGCTCCGCGAGGACGCAAACGAGATCCTCGATGAGGGTGTGGACGGTTTTGACGCCCGCATGGCCGAGCTCGAGGCGGCGGGCATCCCGGTTGTGGTCAACAAGTGGGCATCGTGGTGCGGCCCTTGTCGCGAGGAGTTTCCTGATTTCCAGGCTCAAGCGATCGAGCGCGAAAGCGATGTCGCGTTTATCGGCCTTCTGTCCAACGACGGATCCGACACTGGAGAGACCTTCCTTGCCGAGTTCCCGACGCCCTACCCGAGCTACCTCGACCCGGACCAGGAGATTGCAAGGGACCGCGGAATCGACCGGGCATTCCCAACGACTCTCTTCGTCGACGCGGACGGCGAGGTCGCCTTTACGAAGTATGGGCCGTACTCGTCCGGAGACGAGCTTGCAGCCGACATCGAACGGTACGCCCAGTAATGGCTGCCGTGCGAAAGACAGCCTGGAGCGTTGTGCGCTGGCCGCTCGCCGTGCTCGCGATCATCGTCTTCGGCGCCGGCGTTCCGTATCTGTGGGTCTGGGTGGGGTCGCAGCTTCAGGGAGGCACCGCGCCTTCGTTCGGCGGGATCGGGGTGGCACTCCTCGGGATCATCCTCTCCTATTCGGCCATGGCTTACGGACTTGCTTGGCTGAAGTCCGTGGTCACGCACGACGAGGACACGCCCGTCCGCCACGACTGGAACCGCAGCCTCTCGGCCGAGCGGCGCGCCGGTCCACAGACACATCCGATCGAGGACCTGGTCGTCACTGCGACGATCCTCGTCGGCATCGTCTGCACGATCTGGTTCTTCCTTTTCGGGGATCCAGGCGTGAGGAACTACATCTAGCTGGAATCACTCATCTAGCTCAGTCGCGAGCACGGATAATGAGCGCGTGAGTCAGAGCATCCGCATCTCGGCTGCACTTTCGGCCATCGCCGTCGGCCTTGCGCTTGCCGGAGCCTCGTGGGCGCAGAGTGGCTCGGGCACGGCCGTCTCGATCGAGCTGCCGGGCTCGATCGATCCCGCGACCGAGGCATGGGTCGGCCGGGCGCTCGAGGATGCCGAAGAGGACGGTGCCGAGCTCGTCGTCATTCGTCTTGACACCCCCGGTGGCCTCGACAGCTCGATGCGCGAGATCGTCAAGGACGTCATCGCCGCGCCGATGCCGGTCGTCGTCTACGTCTCGCCCGACGGCGCCCGTGCAGCCTCGGCCGGTCTCTTCATCACGCAGGCAGCCGATGTCGCCGCGATGGCGCCCCAGACGAACATCGGCTCGGCGTCCCCGATTTCGATCAGCGGTGCGGATATCGACGAGGTCCTCGGGCGAAAGATCGAGAACGACGCCGCGGCGTATGTCCGTGCGCTTTCAGAGGAGCACGGGCGAAACCCCGACCTCGCCGAGGAGATGGTCCGCGAGGCCACGAACGTGACCGCCGAGGAGGCGCTCGATGCCGGCCTGATCGATGTGGTGGCGGCCGACACGGCCGACCTACTCGCCCAGCTCGACGGGTTCGCGGTTTCCGGCCCGAAGGCCCAGACGCTCGATACGGACGGCCTCGAGGTGGACGAGCGCGACATGCCATTCCAGTTCGACGTGCTCCAACTCATCGTCAACCCGAACGTGGCCTTCCTCCTCATCTTGGCGGGGGTCATCGGCCTGGCGATCGAAATCTTCAGCCCCGGCCTCATCGTTCCAGGCGCCACCGGGCTCGTCTCGCTCGTGATCGGGCTCTTCGGCTCCTCTCAGCTTCCGCTCACGGCCACTGGAATTGTGCTCTTGGTGGTTGGCGTCGCGCTCCTGATAGCTGAGACGCAACTCCCCACCGGAGGCATCATGGGCATTCTCGGCGTGGTCGCCCTCGCCATCTCGGGTCTCCTTCTTTACGACACCGACTCCGAGGGCTTCGGAATCTCGGCGCCGCTCGTGATCGCGTTGGCAATCGTCGCCGGCCTTGCGATCGTCTTCGTCGGGCGCAAGGTGGTGGAGGCGCGGCACGGCGAGATTCACACCGGGTTCGAGGAACTCGTCGGCCTCGAGGGTGACGTTCGCGTGCCGGTCGATCCAATCGGGCAGGTCTTCGTCCACGGCGCCCTGTGGCGCGCCGAGCCGACCGACGAGCTTGAGGGCGAGGCGATCCCGAGCGGCGCTAGAGTGCGCGTGGAGGCGGTTGAGGGCCTGACGCTTCGGGTCCGCCCGATTGAAGAAGACCCGCCAGAAACCCGATAGAAGGAGCCGACTTGTCAGCAGCACTCGTAATTGTCGCAGTACTCGGCGTGATCCTCCTGATCATCGTCGCCGCCGCGGTGCGCATTCTCCGCGAGTACGAGCGCGGCGTCGTCTTTCGCCTCGGCCGCCTGATCGCCCAGAAGGGCCCCGGCCTCATCCTCCTCATCCCGTTCATCGACCAGATGGTGCGAGTCGACTTGAGAACGGTTGCGCTCAACGTGCCTCCGCAGGAGGTCATCACGAAAGACAACGTGACGGCTCGCGTCAACGCCGTTGCCTACTTCCGGGTCGTCGATCCGAACAAGGCGATCACCGATGTCGAGAACTACCTCTTGGCGACCTCTCAGATCTCGCAGACGACGCTCCGCTCCGTGCTCGGCAAGGCCGAGCTCGACTCGCTCCTGGCAGAACGGGAACGCTTGAACGTGGAGCTCCAGCAGATCATCGACGAGCAGACCGAGCCGTGGGGCGTGAAAGTCACCACGGTCGAAGTCAAGGACGTTGAGATTCCACAGGAGATGCAGCGAGCGATCGCCCGCCAGGCCGAGGCCGAGCGTGAGCGCCGTGCCAAGGTCATCGCCGCCGACGGCGAGTTCCAGGCTTCGGCGAAGCTAAGTCAGGCAGCCGACATCATGAGCCGCAATCCCGCGACGCTCCAGCTCCGCTACCTCCAGACGCTCCTCGAGATGGGCGTGAACCAGAACACCACGATCGTCTTCCCGCTGCCGATCGATCTCTTGAAGGCCTTCATCCCGAATTCAGGGCCGGCGACGACAGCGTCGGTCTCACCTCCGATGGATCCCGCCGAGATGCCGCCGCCGATCGACGTCGACGACCTGCCGCCGGCCGATCCGGGTCCGAGCGGTCCGGGCGACCCGCTCCCGCCGAGTTAGATGAGTGAACCCACGACATCACGCCTGTGGATGACGCCTGGACACGCTTCACCGGAGCGGGGCCGGGCTCCTCACGCGTGCCAACCGGCACGCGCTTCGTCACACAACCTCGTCCGGCTCGGTGCCAGGCGCCCCCACAGGCATGAGCCCGTGGGTTCACTCATCTGACTCCCCCCGAACCTCAGGTCCGCATTGACCAGCTCACTGGACTGCGGGTCATCCTCGCGCCCGGCCGAGCTGAGCGCCCGGACGCGTTCTCACCCGCGATCGCGGAGTCCAAGTCCGACGCCGCCGTGCGCTGCCCCTTTTGCGAGGGGCGTGAGGATCGCACCCCGCCCGAGGTGTGGGCCGACCGGCCCGGCGGCGGCGAGGCCGACACGCCGGGCTGGCGAGTGCGCTCGGTACCGAATCTCTATCCAGTCCTGGGCGGCGCGGTTTCCGCCTCTGAGGTGGGCGGCGGATTTTCGAGTGCCGCCGACCCCCTCGCCGACTCACGCCGGACGGCCGAGGTCGGCCTGTTCGGCTCACAACCGGCCGACGGATCCCACGAGGTGATCGTGAACGCCCCCCGCCACGAGACGTCGATGGGCGCGCTATCTGATGACGAGCTCGTTGTCACCTTCGACGGCTGGCGGTCTCGCATGCGCGTAGTCGCCGAAAGCGCGGCCTGTATGCACCTGATCGTGAACGAGGGACCGGCTGCCGGGGCCTCCCTCGAGCACACTCACGCCCAGCTTTACGGCCTGCGCTTCGTGCCGGCCGAGATCGCTCGTGAGCGGGAGCGCTCGGCGGCCTACCACCAGCGCACCATGGGCGGACATCTCGTTGGCGACATCGCGACCGAGGAGGTCAGAAAGCGCGAGCGCATGGTCGCGATCGACGACGAGGCGATCTTGATCTGCCCCTGGGCGTCGCGCTCCCCGTTCGAGCTTCGGATCGTCCCCAGGACGCCGGCGCCGTCGTTCGAAGCCGAAGACCAAGGTGGTGTGGCGATGCTCGGGACGGCCCTTCGCGCACTCGCGGGCGTCTTCGGAGCGCTCCCTCAGTTCAACCTCTGGGTGCGCACCGCGCCGCGCGGGGCCGCCGAGTTCTGCTGGCACATCGACATCGTCCCGCGCCTTGCGATCCGCGCCGGTTTCGAGCTCGGCACGGGGGTAGACATCTCGACCTATGCGCCCGAGCGCGCGGCTTCAGACCTCCGCGAAGCGCTCGCATAGGCTTCGCGACCGATGAGCCCTCCCAGCGCCCGACCATTCCCTCGCTTCCTGGCCGATGCGTCGCAAGACGGCGAGCCGACAGGCCGCTGGGCCGAGCGATTGGGGGAACACTTCGCCAAGGCATGCGAGCCGCTTGCCGCTGACGCGGGGTCGGGGCTCGATCCCGGAACGATTCGCTGGTTTCCAGACCGGGCCTGGGGCGGCCGCATTTATGTGCCGGCAACCGCTCGTGCCCAGGAGCCGTCGGTTCCCTCTGACGCGCCTGAGGATGCAGAGCCCGCGCTCGTCGAGTTCTACGGCTGGGTGTCGTTCGTTCGCCCCGAGGGCGACGAGCCATCGGACTTCTCCGCCAAAGCCGACTTCACCGACGTCACCGCCGAGGACAGCCCTGAGTGGGAGATCGACATCTCAGACGACGTCATCGGCCCATGGCGCTCGGAGGCCGGGCGTGGCGGCGATGTCACCTTGGTCTGGGGCCTGCCGATGGTGCGAGGCGCGGTCGCCGCCACGGCCGAGCTCGACGGCGAAGTAGTCGACCAGTCCCCTGTTCGCGACGGACGCTTCACCCTCGTTGCGGTTGATGCGGTCAGCGGATTCGGCGACTCGGACGACTTTCTGACGGTAAAGCTCTGGGACCGCAGGCTTGCGCAGGTGGCCGCCGAGAGCCTCTACGACGAAGCCGAGTAGCGCTCGGCGCTCGGCTTCGGTTGGGGTCAGATGACGCTCCGGCCCAAGACGTAGCCACGGTAGCAGCGGCGAGCCCGAGGATCAACGACGCTGACACGTAGGCCAGCGCCCTGATCGGCTGACCCGACTCTACGTCGAGCACGACCTGCATCGTGAAGGTGGAAAACGTCGTGAAGCCTCCGAGGAAACCCACGCCGAACACGGTGCGCGCGCTTTCGCTGAACCCGTGGCTTGAGACGAGTACTCCGAGGAGAAAGGATCCGGCGACGTTGATCGCCACCGTGGCCCACGAGAAGCCGTCGCCGCTGAACGGATTCGAGATCCAATAGCGAGCGAGCACTCCGGCCGCTCCCGCCATGCCGACCAAAAGGACTGTCACGTCACACCGGGATCATCGAGCGTCGAGCGGCGGGACCGGCGTTAAGGCGATCGCCGTCCCGACTCCAGCGAGGCGTATTTCGAGTCCGAAGCCCTGACAGATCTCATCGAGATCTATGGACGTGTCTTCGACCACATCGTGGAGGAGAGCAGCTGCTACGACCGGCTCGGAGAAGCCGCCCCGGTGCAGCAAGCGCGCAACTTCTTCGGGGGTGATCGATCTCAGTGTCCCCCTCGTTCGCGGTCCCATGATGTGCCGTGAGGGCGAACCGAAACGCGTCCTCGAGCAGCGGCGACCCTTGAGCGAAGTCCGGCGGCATGAGGTCGGGTCGAGCAGCCACCTTGAACCTCTACCCAGGCCGCCGTCGGTTTTACCCTATGCGCCATGAGGGCTATGGACGATCTCCCGACGCGGGCTGAAGCCTCGGCTCTACTAGAAGCCTTTCAGTAAGGCCCTGAATTGTCTCCGTGGCGTATTCGTGGGAGGTCTGGCCGTTCCGTCAGGACTGCCAGGGAGAGCGAATCCTGGTTGCGGTCCATGCGTGCGACTTGATGGGCGAGAGCGCCTAGCTCGGTCATAGGCGAGGAGCGTCTGCCTCGGCGCGGGTCTCGACGTCGAGAGACCCGCATGGGAGTGCGTCCGCGGAACGCCGGGGGGACCGCTCTGTCGCCGCCGCCGCCGCCATCGGCTTCTATGCAGAGGTCGATTGCCGGCGCAACTCCCGAGCGCGCTCGGCGCTCGAGTGAGGCCTGGGCGGCCCGTACCAGCGCTCCCAGACCCGGTCCAGCCAAGCACACCACAGGAGGATCAGGCCGACAAGCGCAAGGCCGCCGGCGAGACCTCCCAAGATGGCCAGGACAACCGTAAGCGTAGTCATGGCAAGCATCCAATCGACGATCGCATCTAGGCGGCGTTGGCATGTGACTAGTTCGTTATCACCCGCGAAGTCAGCCTCCTTTTAGAGGGCGACCGACCGAAGTACCAGATTGGTGCTTTCTCTTTCGTCTCGTTGTCAAGCCAGAGGCGTTGCAGCTCCTTCCGACCTTCCGAGACGGGACTCATGGAAGACGAGGACCGCTCAACCAAGCGTAAGCTGAACCCCCTGCCCCGATAGCTCAGCTGGATAGAGCGACTCCCTCCTAAGGAGTAGGCCCCAGGTTCGAATCCTGGTCGGGGCATCTGTGCTTTCTCGCGCCTTATCCGTGGCGGCTATTGCGACTCTGGCCCTCGCCGGATGCGGCTCGGACGGCGAGCCCCCCGCGAAGCCCGTCGAGCGGCCAGAGGAGACATTCGACACGCTGCCAGAGCTCGCACCTGGGTATGTGGAGTTCGAGAATCGCGACGCCGGAGTGGCGTTCGGCCGACCCCCGGGATGGAAGGCAGACGCCAACGGCGGTGCGACGACCCTGACCGCTCCTGACGAGCTGGTCGCCGTCGCGATCTCCGCCGATCGCACGGACGATGCGGTCGCGCTCGACCCGAAGGAGTTCGCGGCCCAAGCGGCCGAGGCGCTGCCCGGCTTCGCGGCCAAGCTCGCAACGTCCAAGGCGCGCCCTTTCGCCCACCGCTACACGGGCGCCGTCGTGATGGCCGAGGGCGTCGCGAAGGGCTCAGGGGTTGTGCAGCGGATCCAGGTCATCGCGCTCGAGCGCCAGGGCATAGCGACCGTCAGCGCGGTCATCTTCGAAAACCGGGAGCGTGACCCCGAGGCTGAGATAAAGCAGGCGCTCGAAGCGATCCGCACGCTCCGGACCCGTCCGCCAAGCTGATCTGCCGAAAGGGCTCAGCGGTCGGGGCGGCCGGGGTAGACGTCGTCGATCGTCGTGAGCGCGCGATATGGCGCGGCGGCAGCTTTTGCAATCGCCTCGCCCCCGCCCGCTAGCCGGTCCACGACGCAGAGGGTGCCGACGATGTAGAGGCCTTCCTCGCGGATCCGCTCGATCGCCGACACGGTCGAGCCGCCCGTGGTGACCGTGTCCTCGACAACGAGAACCTTCGCGCCGTCTTCGACCGGGCCCTCCACCCAGCGCTGGAGCCCGTGCTGCTTTCGCTCCTTGCGGACGAAGAAGCCGACGAGCTCGTTGCCGCCCGGCACTGCGATAGCCGCGCATGCGAGTGGGATCGCTGCCATCACGGGGCCGCCGACCGCGACGGCACCCGCTTCGGTCGCGCCGGCTGCGATCAGCTCGCCGGCAGCCAAAAACCCGGCGGGTCGCATGATGGCCCGGCGCGCGTCGACGTAGTACTCGGCCTTGGCCCCGCTCGAGAGGGTGACCTCGCCGAGGATCAGTGCATGTGCTTGCAGTTCGGCGATGAGCGTCGCCCGGGCGCGGTTGAGGTCAGCATCCAACGTCGGGCGCGTGATTACGGGTAGACGTAGATGTCGTCGCCGATGTCGATCCAGTTGTAGATGAACAGCGAGTTCGGGATCGGGTTGCGAAGGCACCCGTGGCTGGCCGGGTAGGTCGGCACGGACTTATAGCCATGGGTCGCGTAGCCGCGGTTGGTCGGGCCGAAGTAGACCGAATGCACCATGCCGAGCGAGTTCGTCCCGTACTGCTTACGCGTGAAGACGTGATGCCCCTGGATTGTCGGTGTCGCCGCGGTTCCGGACGAGATGTGGAAGGTGTGCTTGACCTCGCCGCCGTCGGCCAGCACCATCACCTGGCGGGAGAGATCGGTCTCGACGTGCTTGCCCGCGCCCGGGTACTTGAGCTTGAAGCCGCCGTTCCCGTTAGCGAGCGTGCGGAAGATCGACGGCGTCGCGTTGTAGGTCCGCGGCATGCCGTTCACCTTGCGGTACGCGAGGACCGCGCGCTCGGTCGCCGAGCCGTAGCTCGACCCGTTCGACGTGTAGTAGCCCTGCTTGTCCAGGAGGTCGTTGAAGAGGGCGACGTCGTTCGAGTTCATCCCCGGGTCCAGGTCCGGATAGGAGATTCCGAACTTCTTCGACTCGGCCTGAAAGCCCTCCTGGTTGGGCGATGCATCCTTCTGTGCGCGAATCCGGTACGAGCCGTCCTCGATCAGCCGCTTGGAGCGGATCTTGAAGCGACCCTGGTCCTTGCCCGGGACCTGCCTGATCGTCGAATGCTTGGCGATGACCTCCTTCTTCGCCTTCGCAACCCAGACCCTGACCTCCTGGTTGGGCACGAAGGGGCGGACGTACCCGACGCCGAGGACTTTGCTGCCGACATCGACCTTGTTCCCGCTGACGCCCTTCAGGGCGATACGGACCTCCGCCGGCTTCGGCGTTCCCTGGCGCTCGGCAGCGAGTGCCGGCGGGGTGAGGAGAAGGGCTAGGGAAACGGTGAGGGCGAGGGGGAAGCGAGCCATGGTCTGAATTGTGTCAGTTCTACGGAGAATGCTTGTTACCTGCCCATGGCAAGGCGCTTGCCTACGACGAAAGCAAGGGGATGATCGCGATCGAGTTGTTCGCCATGTGAAGCAGGATCGGCGGTCCCAGGGAGCCCGTCTTCTCATACAGCCAAGCGAGCACGATCCCGAAGAAGGCAAGGAGCCCGGCGACAGCGAAATCACCCGAGGGCAGGTGCACGGCGCCGAAGAGAACGCCCGATGCGCCCGCCGCGGCCCAGAACGGCGTCCGAGTGCGAAGCGCTCCGAAGAAGAGTCCTCGAAAGAGGGTCTCTTCGGTGATCGGCGCGGCGACGACGATGAGAAAGACCGTCGCGATCGCCGTGAACGTCGTCTCGTCGAAGTTCACGTCATCGAGGATCGTGTCCTGCTCAGGAGTGAAGAAGAGATAGCTGAAGACGACCGTCGCCGCGATCTGAATCCCCATTGCCGCGGCGACCAGCCAGAGATCCTGAGCCTTGAACCTCACGAAGCCAACCGTGCGCCACGGCCGCGAGGACACTCGCTGAGCTGCAATCGCAATCGGCACCCCAAGGAAGACGATCCCCTGTGGGATGAGCGAGAGGAGGGTCCTTTCGGGCTCGGCGCTCACAACCGAGACCACTACGCCGCCCACAAGCAAGACGCCCAGGACCACGAGGATAAAGCCGATTATCGCGTCGGTCTGCTGGAGCGGCGCCCACGGCGCCGGCCCGTCCACCCTTTCCTCGGGCGCCGGAGGCGGAGGCAGGGGAGGAGGCCAGGAAGATCCCGGCTCAGCCACCGCTCACCGCTGGCACGACCTCGGCCAGGGACGA
Source organism: Actinomycetota bacterium (assembly GCA_030860375.1). Classification (GTDB taxonomy): domain Bacteria; phylum Actinomycetota; class Thermoleophilia; order Solirubrobacterales; family 70-9; genus JALZKA01. The sequence goes on from JALZIJ010000148.1 coordinate 12,511, forward strand.
GATGTCGCCCCCGCCCGTTCGGTCCAGGTGGAGCGCCCTGATGCCCGCCGCACCCGCGCCGGCGACATCTTCTGAGACCGTGTCGCCGACGTGGATCGCTTCGTCCGCGCCGCATCCCGCGATTTCGAGCGCCTGACTGAAGATGCCCGGGTCGGGCTTTCGGTGTCCGCTGCTCGCCGAGGTGACTACCCCGTCGACCGCGTCGCGGAGGCCGCAGGTTTCGAGGACTTCCGAGAGCGAGATGTCCCAGTTGGAGACGCAGACCAAACGCATGCCGCCCTTTCGAAGCTTGTCTAGCGCAGGGCGAGCGTCGTCAAAGGCGCGAAAGCGAAACGCGCCGAGCATCGTCTCGACTTTGACCTCGCGATCAAGCTCCCACGAAAGGATTTCTGCGCAACGCGTGCGGAGAGCAAGGAGTGATCCGGGGTCGCGCCCCTCGTGCGAGTGCTCGCGGTAGAAGTCCATCTCAGCCCGGACCGCCGGGGCGACATCGGCCGGGTCCTCAATCTCGAGTGCGGCCGCCAGGTGAACCCATGGCGGCTCGAAATCGACGAGCGTCCCGAGGGCGTCGAGAAGCACGGCTCGTGTCGAGGTCGACTGCGAGGAAGCCATGAAGCGCCCAAGCTTGGCAGGATCGGGTCCAGATCAAACATGGAAGAAAGCTTCCTTTCAAAGAACGGCGACCTCCTCGGCGCGATCATCACCGTGACGGTGGCGTTCGTGCTCGCTTATCTGGTCGACCGCATTGTGCTTGCCCGCGGCGGCCGCCTCGCCGGGCAGGTAACCGATGGCGGCGTCTCGCGTGCCGCCGCCACGCGGCTTCGCGTGGTTCGCCGCCTGGTCTTCGTCCTCATCGTCATGATCGGGATCGGCTTGGCGCTCGGCCAGTTCACCAAGCTCGAGAAGATTGCGACCGGCCTCCTGGCCTCAAGCGCTGTCCTCGGCATCGTCTTGGGCCTTGCCGCACGCCAGGTCCTCGCCAACCCCCTTGCCGGCATCCTTCTCGCGATCACTCAGCCGATCAGGATCGGCGACACGATCACGTTTGAGGAGAACACGGGAAGGGTCGACGACCTCACCCTCTCCTATACCTACATCGATACGGGCGACGGTCGGCTCATGGTCGTTCCGAACGAGCAGGTCGTCACCACGGTCCTCTTTAACCGCTCGACCGGCGACCAGAACGCCCCGGTAGCCGCCTCGGTGTGGCTCCCGCCCGGAGGCGACATCGAAAAGGCGAGAGCTGCGCTCGCACCCCTCGAGGCGTCGGACATCGAGACGGCCGAGATCACGCCCGAGGGCGTTCGCCTGGTCGTCCACGGGCCTCACGGGACTGCGCGCACATCCGTCTCGGGCGAAGAGGCGGCGCTCAGGGAGCGCGCCCACCAGCTGCTCATGAGCGCAGGAGTGCTTGCCAGTAACGGCGAATAGGCCTCTGAAGGACCGAGTTCGCGCCCACCGGCGTACACGCGCAAGGTGATCCGCGCGCAGGATCGTCCCGTTACCCTCATTTGAGCTAGTTATGTCTTCACGAGCACGAAAGCGCCATCAGCGCTCGAACGGCTCCGTCGGCAAGAAGATCCTCCTAGGGCTGGGCGTAGTCCTCGTTGTGATCGGTATTGCTGCCGGTGCCGCTGCGGGCTGGGTCTACGACATGTGGGACGACGCCGGCACCTTCGAGAGCGAGAAGGAGATCGACGAGGGCGCCAACTCGAAGGTATACGCAGCCGACGGCTCGCTCCTGGGGATCATCGACGCGAACATTATTCGTGAGCCCGTTGGCCTCAAAACCATCCCGAAGCTCCTCCAACAGGCGACGATCGCGATCGAGGACGAGAACTTCTATAAGCACGACGGCGTGGACTTTTCGGCGATTATCCGCGCCACGGTTGAAAACGTCGAAGCCGGTGAGATCGAGCAGGGCGCCTCGACGATCACCCAACAGCTTGTCCGAAACCTCTACATCAAGGAGCCTGAGGACACGCTCGAGCGAAAGCTGACCGAGGCGAAGTGGTCGATGGAGTTCGAGGAGGAATACACAAAGGACGAGATCCTCGAGAAGTACCTGAACACTGCCACCTATGGCACCAATTCGGGCGATACCGCGGTGGGCGTCGAGGCTGCTTCGCAGGTCTACTTCAACAAGCCCATCGACGAGATCAACATCGGCGAGGCCGCGCTCCTTGCGGGCCTTCCCCAGGCGCCTTCCCAGTACAACCCTTTTACGAGCTCGGATGCCGCAACCAAGCGGCGCAACCTCGTGCTCGACGCGATGCTCGACCAGGGCTACATCAGGGCAAGCGAGCATGCGAAGTGGTCGAAGGCCGGCCTCGGCCTCGATCGCGGCTTGCGCTACGACCAGTTCCGCTACCGCTACTTCTTCGATTACGTTCAGCAGGAGCTGATCGATCGCTACGGCACCAACACGGCGCGGGTCGGCGGGCTCGAGGTCCACACGACGCTCCTGCCGAACCTCCAGGATTCCGCAGAGACCGCGATTCGCAACAACCCGATACCGACGGGTGCGGCGGCAGCCCTGGTCTCCACCGACGTGGACACCGGCGAAATCAAGGCGATGGCCTCATCGACGAACTACGACGACAGCAAGTTCAACCTCGCCGCGCAGGGGCGTCGCCAGCCGGGCTCTTCGTATAAGCCCTTTGCTCTCGCCGCGGCGGTGGAGCAGGGCATCGACCCGGACACGACCAGCTACCCGGCGCCTCAGACCATCACGCTCCCTGAGTATCCGGGCGGCCCAGCCACGTGGGATGTGAGCGGAGGCGCAGGAAAATCGTCGACGCTTCGTAACGCGACCGCTAACTCGATCAACACCGTGTTTGCACAGCTGGTCGTCGACATCGGGCCCGAAGCGATGAACGACGCCGCTCACCGCATGGGGATCACCTCGCCGACGCTAGACGTTCCCGCGGAGGTGCTCGGCACTGCGAGCGTCTCAGTGCTCGAGATGTCGAATGCTTTCGCCACCTTTGCCAATGGCGGCGTTCATCACGATCCGACCGCGATCAACCGCGTCGAGTTCCCGAACGGCGATGTCGAGGAGCTCGACCCCAGCAACGGCAAGCGGGCGTTCTCCGACGGCGTCGCCTATACGGTCGCCGACGTGATGAAGGGCGCTCTCGAGTACGGCACCGCAGCGGGCCTCGGGATCGGATGCCCCGCCTCCGGCAAGACGGGCACCACTGAAGGTCAGGCCGACGTCTGGTTCGTGGGCTACACGCCACATGTCTCGACCGCAGTCTGGATGGGCAGCCCGAACGACCGTACGCCGATGCCCGGCTACGGAGGCACGCTCGCCGCGCCGATCTGGCAGGACTACATGACGGTTGCCGCCACCGAGCCATGCGACGACTTCCCAGAGCCCCAAGACCCGGTCTCGCTCTCATCCGGCTCGAGCAGTTCCTTGTCCGACAGCGACGTCATCGACTCGAGCGACACGACGACGACGACGCCCGGTATCACCGATGCGGACGGCGACGGGTTCGACGACGAGGCTTATCTGCCAGGCACCGGTGACATGGACGTGCCTCCCGTCGACGATGGCGATACGGGCGGCGGCGCCCCGGGCGGCAACCCGGGCGCAGGCGGCGGCCTGGCTCCCTGACCTTCTCCCGTTGCCGGCTAGCCCGGGTGGCCGTTCAGCTTGCCGTGGCCGTTCGATGAAGCGTCGGGGGGCTCGGGTTCCGGGCTCGACCCGTACCGGTACTTGAGCGTCCCGTAGACAACCCCGCCCACGCCCAGCGTGAAGAGCGCCGCGAACGGAAATACGAGCGCGAAGTGCGCCAACAGCGTCGCCCCGACGGCGGCGAGCGCGGCTACCAGGGCTCGACGGATCCAAAGCTCGCCGCGGACGCTCGTGTGAAAGAAGTAGAGGGCCATCGCCACCGAGCAGGAAACAACCGCCGCGAAGCACACCGCGTAAAGCGTGCCGAGAAAGATGTCCTCGGCCAGCGGCTGGTCGCAGTCGGGGCCGGCGCAGACCGAGTCGATTGTCGAGATCACGAGCCCGCCCGGGAAGAGCGCCAGGTAGGCGAAGAGAA
>JALZIJ010000162.1 GCA_030860375.1 Actinomycetota bacterium
CCCCACGTCCGAGCCGCCCACCGGTGGGCCGAGCTTGGCGCTGCCTTCCATCTCGACCTGGGCCTCGAGCGCCTCGATGAGGTCTGCCGCGACTTCGGTGTCGGAGACCACGACCTCGCCGCCGACCTCGATGTCGTCCGGCAACTCGTTGAGTAGGAAGAAGCTGCCATCGCCGATCGCGGCAACAGCATCGTCGAAGGCAATGCCGGTCTCGTCCTCGAACGCCTGCTCGATTCCTGCCTCGGGGAAGTCCTCGAGGTCAGCGCCCTCGTCCTGGGCGCGCTCGAAGAGATCTACGATGGGCTGGCCGTACGCACCGAGATCTTCCAGCGCGAACGCACCGAGTGAATCGCCGGGGGCCGTCCCCAGGAGGGGGCTCTCTCCGGCCTCTGGCTGACCCTCGAAGAGGGGTGACAGGTAGTCGAGGTAGACCTGATTACCCGCCGTCACGCCGACTGAGAGGGCGATCGAGCCCTCGAAGAACTCCGGCGCTACCGCCTGGGCCTGCGCAAAGCCTTCAGCGTCGTCGGGCGTCGAGGCGAAGTCCTCGAACTGAGCGAGGTCGAAGTAGAAGGACCCCATGCTGTCGTCTGCGACGCTCGCGAGAGAGTCGGCGAGCTTGTCCGACTCGGCGAGGCTTTCCCCGGCTGACGCGTCCACGGCCGCCTCGAACTGATCGGATGTGGCAAGCACCACATGCCCCTCGAAGACGCCGAAGCTGAACTCCTCGCCGGGCGCGGTCAGATAGCTCACGCCCTCGTATTCCTCTTCTGAGTACTCGACGGGACCCTGAGCGAGAAGGGCGTCGATGGACTCTCGTGCTTGATCCTCGTCGGTCGTCTCGATCGCGGCGACGAAAAGGTCCTCGCCTGAATCTGAGGAAAAGACGGAGAAGGCCGCGCGCTCGCCGAGCCAGGGCTCGATGTCGTCCGCGTAGGAGAAGTCGACGCCTGCCGCGGTGGCCTGAGCCTCGATCTGCTGAATGAGAAGATCACCGGGATCGCCGATCTCGCCGATCAGGGGAAGCTCGCCCAACTCTGAGAGCAAGGCGTCGAGGTTCTCTGCCTGCTCTCCCTCGGGCCGGATCGTCGCCTCGACGTAGATCGGGGCGTCCGCGGGCATCACTCTCGCGGGACCGCTCAGCGCGTCGGAGTCATCGTCTGACCCGCAACCCGCGAGAGCCATACCGATGGCAAGAACGGGGGTGGCGAGTAAAACCTTTCTCATAGGGGTGGTACGGCCTCCGGGTCGATCCATCACTCGACCGTAACGGTCTTGGCGAGGTTTCGCGGCTGGTCGACGTTCAAGCCATTCATGCGGGCGACGTGGTAGGCGAGAAGCTGAAGCGGGATGACCGCGAGGAGGGGCTGAAGGATCCAGTCGGTGCGCGGTACCTCGATCGTGAGATCGGAGGATTCTGCGACCTTCGGCGTGCCCTCCGTGGCGATCGAGATCACGTCGGCGCCTCGTGCGCGGACCTCCTCGATGTTCGAGAGCATCTTGTCGAGGATCGGGCTGTCGGTGGCGACGCATACCACCGGGGTCGACTCGTCGAGCAGGGCGATCGGGCCGTGCTTCATCTCGCCGGCAGCGTAGGCATCGGACGGGATGTAGGAGATCTCCTTCATCTTGAGAGCGCCCTCGAGGCAGATCGGTAAGCCGATGTTCCGTCCGAGGTAGAGAAAAAACCGGCCTTTGTGCTCGGCGCGGGCGACGGCCTTGACCTTGTCCTCAACGCTGTCGAGCGTTGCCTGGATACAGCGGGGCATCCTCTTGAGCTCTGCGATCAGCTCTGTAAGCCGCTCGTCTGAGAGAGTGCCGCGCTGCTGGGCCACCCAGAGGCCGATCAGGTACATCGCCGCCACCTGGCAGGTGAACGTCTTGGTCGCCGCCACGCCGATCTCGAGCCCCGCGCGGGTAAACAGGACGGCATCCGAGTCCCGCGTGGCCTGGCTTCCCATGATGTTCGTGAGCGCGAGGACTTTCGCGCCGCGCTCGCGCGCCAGGCGCATCGCGGCGAGCGTGTCGGCCGTTTCGCCCGACTGCGAAATGCCGATGACCAGGTCGTGCTCAGAGACCACCGGGTCGCGGTATCGGTATTCCGAGGCGATATCCATCTCCACCGGGACGCGCGCCCACTGCTCGATCGCGTAACGGCCGACAAGGCCGGCGTGGTAGGACGTGCCGCAGGCGACGATGACGATCCGGCGCACGCTCGCGATGAACTCGGGGTCGAGGTCGAGCTCTGAGAGGTCGACGCGATCAGCCGAAGGGAGACGGTCGGCGATCGTCTCGGCGACCGCGTCGGGCTGATCGTCGATCTCCTTGCGCATGAACGTCGCATAGCCGCCCTTCTCGGCGGCGTCTTCGTCCCAATCGACCGCCTCGGCCTCGCGCTCGACCGGGGCCCCGACGGCGTCCGTGACCGTAGCGCCATCGGGGGTGACGGTGACGATTTCGCCATTCTCGATCGCAAGTGCCAAGCGGGTCTCGGCGAGGAAGGCGGGGATGGCTGAGGCGACGAACGTCTCTTCTTCGCCGAGGCCGACGATTAGCGGGCACTCCTGCCGAGCGGCGACCAGCGTGTCGGGATGCTCGGCGTGCATCGCGGCGAAGGCGTAGTGGCCGCGGAGGTCTGAGAAGGCGGCGCGAACGGCGTCGGTGAGATCGCCCGCGTAGTGCTTTTCGATCAGGTGGGCGACGATCTCGGCGTCGGTCTCCGAAGAGAAGACGTGGCCCTCATCACGCAGCTCGGTCCGAAGCTCAGAGTTGTTTTCGACGATCCCGTTCAAGACGATGTGGATGTCGTCCGAGCAGTCGCCGTGGGGGTGAGCGTTCTCCTCGGTGACGCGCCCGTGCGTGGCCCAGCGCGTGTGGGCGAGGCCGATCGTCGCGGGCGGGGCGGCCACCGCGACGCCCCCCCCGTTCTCGTTCGCCCGGTCGTCGGCCGCCACGGCCTCACGCAGGTTCGCGAGGTTGCCGACAGCGCGCACGCTCTCGATCTGGCCGTCTTCGAGCAGGGAGATACCCGCGGAGTCGTAGCCCCGGTACTCGAGCTTTTGAAGCCCTGCGATCAGGAGGTCGCGACACGGCCGCTTCCCCACGTAGCCGACGATGCCGCACATGGTCCGTAGAGAGTAGAGGCGGGCTAGCCGACGAGCTCGATCTCGCAGCGGATGCCGGGCGCGGATGCAAGGGCGCGGTCTCGGGTGGCAAGAGACGCTTGGATGCGCTCGGCGAGCGCTACATAGCAGGCGTCATACACCGTGAGGTTGTCGCGCAGTTCCCAAACCCTCTCGGCGAGCAGGGTGTGAGAGCACCGGGTGATTCGAGTGCGGCCGAGTCTCGCCCGCGCCTGGGTCGCCTCTTGTTCAGTCACTAAGCCGCCGCGGTGTAACCCCCGAAGCGCCGACAGCACCTCGAGATCGAGCAGTTCGGGCGCAGCTACGTCGCCTCCTGTGAGGGCCCGCCGAGCTTCGGCCCCAAGCCGATGACGGTCGACCAACGCCTGCACAACCACCGAGGCATCAGCAACTTTCAATGCGATTCGCGATCCGCGCGAATGATCCGAACGACCTCCTCCGTAGGCGCACAACCGTCGCCCGGCTCAGATTCAATCTCGCGAAACAATTCTTCGAGCGTCGGCTTCCGAGCATCCTCGGTCAGCTTCGCCAAGAGATATTCCTGAAGCGACTGTCCTGCATCAACCGCTCGGTGACGCATCACGCGATGTACGTCATCGGGAACGTTCTTGATCTGAATGCTGGGCACGCAATGAGTGTAGCGCCAAATTGGCGCCACTCAAGTCACATTGGCGCCGCTGAACCGTGGGGGGGGACGCGCCTGCTCCAACCCGGCTCAGCGTCGACAGTCGGCGCCAGAGCAAGCGCGAAGTCGCGCGAGCCTGGCAGCGGCCCTAGCTCCGCCCGGACTGCGAGCGTCATCGAGGAACGGGTCTCGCTCCAAGTCGTAACTCTCCACGAAACCATCTGCCCACTCGATTCTCAGGCGCTGCTTCTCGATTAGGGCAGACCACGGCGGGATCTCGCCGGTGCTGACGTTGGAGAATCCGTCGGGCAACTCGGTCAAGAGGCTCTCGCGCCGCTGCGCACGCGGGAAGAGGGACATCCCGTCTACCGGGTAGTCCGGGTCGACACCCGCTGCCCGGAGGATCGTCGGACCGACGTCGATGTTGGCAACAAGCCGGCGATCGACGTTGCCGTTCTCGATTCGCCCGGGCCAACGCATGAACATCGGAATCCGGGTCGATTCGGAGTATGGCCATATCTTGTGGAAGAGGCCGTGCTCGCCCCAAAGGAAACCGTTGTCCGAGAGGTAGATCGCGAACGTGTTTGACGCTTCCTTGTGTTCTCTCAACCGATCGACGACCACCCCTACGGATTCGTCTAGTGCCTGAAGCTCGCCAAGCCGTGGCTCCCAGAGGCCGGGGTTCAAGTCGGGTAAGCCTTGTCGGGCATAAAGGCTTGCCGCCGCAGCAACTGCGGGATGCTTGTCGGACAAGTCCGCCTCAGGGCGCGGGGGGGTGAAAGAGGGCATTGGCCTGGGCACCAACGGCTGCTCGTTCAGAGGCCAATGCGGCGCGTGCGGAGCCAAGACGAGTGCCCAAGGCTGAGCGTCCTTCCCCTCGGCATTCGCGATGAAGTCTGACGCGAATCCCGCGATTCTCCGAGAATCATTGGGGTCGCCATAGCTCTCAATGGGAAGCCGGTCATCGAAATGCTTGGCCTCGTCCGCTTCAAGACCGTTCAGGAACTTTCCCGCGATGCCGGTTCGGTAGCCGTCGTCGTGAAGGAGGCGCTGCCAGGTTTGGTTCTGGCCGAAACCGCTCCCGTCGTTCTTGGTGATTCCGTGGTTGTGCGCGTATAGGCCCGAGTAGGTCGATGCCCGCGAGGGACAGCACAGAGGAGTCGTCGCATACGCGTTGGAGAACTTCGTCCCTCCCCCACTGAAGAACGCTCTCGTCTGAGGCATAACGCTCATCGGGTCTGTCGTGCTCTGATCGTCCGACATGATCAGCAGGATGTTCGGCTTGGTCTGATTCGGCTTGGCCTCGTTCGCCTGCGCGGGCATTCGCCCGAGTGTGGCCAAGATGGCGAGCACCACCGCGGCTGCGAATAGTCTCCTCATAGGTTTGCCTTACACCTCACTGCTCTGACCCGAGCTTGAGTGTGACTGGACGCGCAGTCCCCGTGCGCCGGTTCAGCCGCCGAGCTCGCGTTCAACCGAGCACGAGAGGCGCCCGGCAACCGTGTCTGCCTCATCCTGGGTGGGTGCCTCGACCATGACCCGCACGAGCGGTTCGGTGCCCGACGAGCGCACGAGCACCCGGCCGCGGCCTTCGAGCTGCGCGCTCTCGTTCTCGACCTCGTCCCAGAACGCAGTCGCGCCATCGAGCGCATCGCGATGCTTTTATAATAATTTCACGAGAGTCTGCTGG
>JALZIJ010000183.1 GCA_030860375.1 Actinomycetota bacterium
TCGCACCCCTCTCCCCGGGGGTCGATGTCATCACGAAGCAGGCGGTCGCGGCCCAGGCCGCAGCGAAGCTTCCGATCGCGCCACTCATCTCTGGCATCAAGGAGATCGTTTCCCCTTCCACCAAAGAAAGCGTCGCCGATCGTGTTGTCGAGGGCGATGTCGTCGATCAAATGGTCCGGTCCGCCGCGTCCCTTGAGGATGTCGTGGCGATCGTTCCCCGTTATCCGATTGGCATCTTCGTCGCCGATCAGAACATCCGCCTCCTCGCTTCCAACCAGATTCTCGATGTCTCCGAGTACCCGGTCTCGGCGGCGGCCGTCCTCCGACTCATCTCGCCCGGCCGCCCCATCATTCGCACCACCCACGCCGATGTCAACCCGCACCTGAGAATCCGTGCCGCTGTACGGCCATACGGCGGTATCTACCCCGCGGCCTCCGGAGACGAGGTCGGCACCGTCGTCAGCCCTTATTTCATCGCGATCGCCCATGCCAAGAAGGCGGTCGTCGCCGAACGAGCCGGCGATAAGGTCGGAGGCGGAACCACCCACGAGCCGATCCGCGCCAAAGCTGCCTTCGAGGGTAAGCGGGTCTGGGAAAGGACCACCAGTTCCCGCCCCACCGGTCCCCACGACGCTAGCCGTGGCATGAGGGCGTGCCAGGTGGCGCTCTGAGCCCTGCAAAAAGATGTCGGCATCACGATTTGGATCAGACCGGGGTTCAACCAACGGATTAACACCGCGGCTTCCATATCTCCAACGGGCTTTTTCAGGCTTGGCTGAAAGGAGCCCGACCTGGTCGCGGGTGCCTTGCCCCATAAGCACGTTGATCTCAATCTCGTTCATCGTCCGCGCCCCGGCGTCGCCGCCGGCACTCGAGTCGCCGGGACCAAAGAACTCGGGGTAGTCGATTCCCACGTATGTGCTTCGCCCGGTCAGGTCGCGGATCGTGATCGTGTCGATGCTGTGAACGGTCGGCGGCGGCCCCTCGCATTCCACAGCGCCGTTTTCAACCTGGATGTCCGAGGCTTCGAGGCTGCGTGGGCCGATCTGAGCCGAATCGGAGGCCCCGGTCAATCGAACCGAGAGCTCCGCACGCTCAGGACTGACCAAGCACTCGACCGCGGCGCTGGCAGAAGCAGACGAGCCAAGCGCCACGGACAGAAAAGATAGGCCTAAAAGCAGACGGCGCTGCGCCCTCATTGGTGGAGGGTAACCCGGATAGCCGAAGGTTGTGTCAACCGAGCTCGACGCGGTGAATGAGGCGTCTTCGTGCCCCTGTGGTCACGGCAGGAACTCCTGTGGCGATCTCAGCTGATCCCCAACCTCGTTGAACGCTTGGCGCACCAGGCCTAGCTGTAGTTCCTAAAGACGTTGTTCCAGCTCGCGAAGGCGAGCTGCCGGCGGCTTGTGGCCGAGGGCGCCATGTCTTCGGGTGAAGTTGTAGTGCTTCAGCCAGCCAGGGAGCGCCGCGGTCCGCTCCGCGGAGGTCTGGTAGACGGCGCCGTAGGCCCATTTGTTCTGAAGCGTCTGGATGAAGCGCTCGGCCTTGCCGTTCGTGCGAGGCCGGTAGGGCCGGGTGAAGACGGGGCGCATGCCGAGCTCTCGGCAGGCGGCGGCGTGCAGGTGCGAGCGGTAGCAGGCGCCGTTGTCGCTCATCACCCGCTCGACGGTGACTCCCATCGACGCAAACCAAGCGACCGCGCGGCGCAGGAAGCCGGCGGCAGTGGCGCCCTTCTCGTCGCCCAGGACCTCGACGTAGGCGAGGCGGGTCGCGTCGTCGACCGCAACGTGGCAGAACTCCCAGCCCGCCACCCCGAGGCCTCCCGTCGTCATCTTGCGCGAGCTGCGATCGCCGGTCACGCGGTGGCCTGGCCTGAGGATCCGCCCCAGCTTCTTGACGTCAACATGGATCAGCTCTCCGGCCCGCTTTCGCTCATAGCGGTTCGGTGGCTCGACGGGCTCGAGCCGAGAGAGCTTTCCGAGGCCGATCCGCTTGAGCCATCTGGAGACGGTCGAAAGCGCCATCCCGAGCTTCTCGGCGATCTCTGCCGCGGTCATTCTGAGCCTGCGCAGGGCCTCGATCGCTCTCACCCTCGACTCGGGTATCTGGGCGGGCCTCGCCTTCGGAGCAGACGTCCGGTCGAAGAGCCCTCGCTCGCCCTCGACCCGCCAGCGGGCGAGCCACTTGCGGGCAGTGCGCTCGCTGATTCCGGCGGCCTCGGCCGCCTCCATCAGCGACCAGGCCTCGTCCTCGATGCGTCTGACCAGGAGCCTGCGGCTTTTCGGGCAGGTGCGGGCGTTAGCGTGGATCCTCATCCGGTGTCCTCCTAGGGATTGGGTGGCTTTGACACCCCCAGCCTCTAGCGAGGCCCGGATGAATGAACAACGTGGTGAGGAACTACAGCTAGTCCCGGTCACGCTGCCAGGCGCACTTGCTCGACTATCCGTGCGTCGTAGCGAGAAACGAATCGGGTCCCCGCTATAGGCAGAAGCCCGCTCGGGGAGCGTTTGCTTCTCTCGTTAGCGGAGT
>JALZIJ010000271.1 GCA_030860375.1 Actinomycetota bacterium
GGTGAGGAGCTCCCGCAGTTCCTCATCGGTCGTTTGCCACCCTGCAACGCGGGCGGCTGGCGCCGGTTGCGACCGGCGGCGAAGGACGAGCAGAGCCACAGCTCCAATCAGGGTCCCGGCGACGAACCAGCCAACGTATGGCACCCAGGGCGAGCTGCGACCCTCGTCCGCCGCGGACAACGCGGCGGCCCGGAGCTGCTCGGCCTCCGAGCGGGCCGCGCGTGCCGCACCTCGCGCCCGATCGGCATCTGCGAGCGCGGAGGTGAGCTGATCGGCCTGCTTTCGACTCCGCTGCTCCAAGGCGTCGACACGCTGGCCCAGCTGTGCGGTCGCCGGGTCAGCGACCACGGTGAACCCACTGGCGGGGATGACGTCGGCAAGGGGTTCTTCGCACCCCGCGTCGCAGAGCATTAGGTGGTAGGTAGCGGGTGGGAGCTCCGGCATGATGAAGGCGGCGCTCGCCCGCGCGAGGTTCGAGTCCGAGACGCTCACGGTCACCTGCCCGACCTGGATCGCCTCGGCGCCGGCCAGCGACCACCAATTCCGGGGAGACGGGTTCTGCATGGCCCGTTCGACAACGGAATAGTCGAAGTCCCGGAGCAGATAGACGTAGAACCTGCTCGCCGCTTCCTCGGCTGCGGCCGTCGACTGGAACAGCACTTCCTCGTTCACCTTGACCCGCTGTCCCGCAGCTACGGTCGAGCGCTCCACGTCGATGTTGGACCACCAGCCGCCGCCGACCGCCGCCTGTGGTGTGAGGAGCAGAACGCCTAGAGCACACACGAGGGTGAGGCGGCGTCGGGCCATGCTGCTTCTGATACGGCGTCGAGGACTTAAGAGGTCCCCCGCACCTCGCCAGGTAATAACGGAGCGCGGTACCGGGTTTATTTCGGGATCCGCGCCTCCTCGTCGCGCAAAGCAGAAGCGACCGATCCGATCGTTCCTCGTCGCTGGAAAGCAACGCTCATGACCTTCTGACTCGCCGGTTTCCGCCTCTTGATCCCGGTCTCCGGTTTGGTCGCAGGACGCACGAGGGTGGGGCCCGCCGCCGGCCGTAGAGATCGCGCCGGTCCGCTGCCTACCTTGTGTAGTTCGACTCCAACCGAGGAACACCGATGGACATAGACGAAGCTTTCAACGACTTGCAATCTGCCGCGGACGCCTACCCGGCCCAGGTGAAGGAGGCCCGGGAGCGGCGGCAGACCTTCAAGGACGCCTTCAACACCCAGGACGAGGTCGACGAGGTGTTCGGGTCGGGCTCGCTGGCCCGCAGCACCCAGCGTGATCCGATCAACGACGTCGACCTCGTCGTCGTCTTCGACCCCGACGAACACTCCGACTGGGGCGAGGACGGCTCAAGCGCCGAGAACGCTCTCGAGCACACGCAGAAGCTCGTTCGCGTCTTGCTCGGCGATTTGGAGGGTAGCTTCGACCAGATCGTGCGCCGCGCCGACCCGCGCAACCACGCCGTGAAGTGCTTCCTCGACGATCCGGATGACCCGGACGGGTTCACGGTCGACGTGATGCCGGCGCTCCGCCACGAGGGGCACCTGCTCGTCCCGGAGAAGGAGAGCAAGAAGTGGATCGAGACCGACCCCGAGTACCTGATCCGCGAGGTCGCAGATCGGCAGACCGACTGGGATGAGTTCCGCAACCTCGTTCGGGTCCTGAAGATGTGGAACAAGGACAAGAACGCGGGGATGAAGTCCCTCACCGTCGAGGTCCTTGCGCTCGATTGCCTCCACAAGGAGTCGAGCCGCGGTCGGGCCCTCCAGCGCTTCTTCTCCGCCGCCGAACTGGCGATCGACCAGCCGATCGAAGATCCCGCTGGCCTCTGCGGCGAGATCCAGCCCGACCTCGACGTCGGGCAGGCGAAGGGGGAGATCTCCGAGGCGGCCACGAACTCGTGGAAGGCTGCCGACGCCCAGGATTCCGGGGACACCGATCGCGCGGCCTGCCTGTGGCGCCGGGTCTTCGGCGACGCCTTCCCCGAGCCTGAAGGCGGCTGTGTGAGCTCCGAGGACGAGACGGAGGCCTCGGGTACGTTCGGCATCGGGACCGGGGCGGCCGCCGGCGGGACCATCGGCATCGATGAGCCGAGGCCGGTGCGGGACTCGCCGCAGGGTTAACCGTGCCGGAATTCGAGCGACAGAGCTGGGTCGACGCCGAGCCGGGCTTGGTCGAGCGTGAGAAGGCCGCGATGGCCGAGCACGCGCCGGAGATGACGTGGCGCGACGACCTCG
>JALZIJ010000215.1 GCA_030860375.1 Actinomycetota bacterium
GCTCCTCGATGGCTGGCACCGCGCGCTCGAGCGCTCGCGCGGCTGGGCATCTTGAAACCCACCGACACATGCTGCTTTCGCAGCCCAAGCTGCTCATCACCAAACGGGCCGAGTAACCCGCACGGCGGGCACGGGTAGCAATCGGCGACGCCTCCGGGCGCCCACCCGTTCATGGCAGACATCAAACCCCAGGTCTACAAAGACTCTCGCCCCGCCGAGCATTTCGCTCCGATCCACGACTGGATTCGTACCCACCGGCCCGGTTGGACCTACGAGCTGGTGCGCTTGGTGATGACGCCGCTCCTCGCGTTCGTGTATCGCGGCTGGGCACTCGACACCGAGAACGTGCCGAAGGATGGCGCCTTCATCCTCGCCCCGAACCACTTTTCGAACCTCGATCATTTCTTTGCCGCTGTCTTCATCCGCCGGAAGGTCCAGTTCATGGCGAAGTCCCAGCTCTACGGCAACCCCTTGATGGACTACATCTTCAGGGTCGGGGGCGTCTTCCCCGTGCGGCGCGGCCACCACGACGAGGAGGCGTTTAAGACCGCCTTCTCCGTCCTCGGCCGCGGCGGCTGCGTCGGCATGTATTGCGAGGGCGGGCGCTCACGCACCGGCCGCCTCGGCGAGCCGAAGGCGGGCGTAGGCCGTCTGGCCCTCCAGTCGGTCGTGCCGGTCGTGCCCGTTGCGATCCAAGGCTCGTCAGGCGTGCGCGGCTGGAAGCGACTTCGCTTTCCCAAGGTGACGATCCAGTTCGGAGAGCCGATGAGCTTCCCCCAAAGGGACAATCCTTCCCACGAAGAGGCGCTCGAGGTCTCGCGCCAGGTGTTCGACCGCGTGAAGGCGATGTACGTCGTGCTCGAGTCCGAGGGTAGGAAGGGCGCGCAGCGGCGCATCAAGGCCGGCGAGTTTCGCGGAGCGTCCACCGGGGAACACGCACCTTCGTGAGCCCAATCGTCATCGCAATAATCGTCGTCGCGGTCCTCGTCATCGCGTTCCTCGCCTACCGCTCGTGGGCTGCAAAGCGCGAGGAGGAGCGAAAGCAGATACGCCGCGACGCACGCGACCACCGCCAACAGGCAGAAGCCGGCACGGGTCGGGCGCGTGACCTCGGCAAGCGCTCAGACGAGCACCAGCGCGAGGCCAAGCGCCACAAAGAGATCGCCGACGAGCATGGGCGAAAGGCCGAGGAGCATGCTCGCGAAGCAGCCAAGGCCGAAGGCGGCAAGAAGCGGGCGGGTGAGGCGGCCGGCCGCCACGACGAGCGCGCGGCCGACCTCGAAGACAAGGCCTAGTCAGTAACTACTCGTAGCGGTTTTCGAGCGTTTCCCAAAGCACATGGTCGTGGCTCGGGATGATCACGGCCTGCGGATACTGGCGGCGAAAGAGCTTCAGTTCTGACTGCGAGCGGCGCCACGTGTGCGAGTCCTCGGGCAGCGGCGGGGGCGGCGCATCGTCAAGCTGGCCCAGCGTGTAGATCGCATCGCCGGCGATCACGAGGTCGCGATTGCGCAGGCGGCAGATGAGCGACATGTGGCCCAGGGTGTGCCCAGGGGTGAACGCGAGGCGGACGCTCCCGTCGCCGAAGAGGTCGAAGGTACGCCCGAAGGTCGAGTACGAGCTGACCGATGGCCCGTCGAAATCGACCGTGCGGTAGTCAAACGCGTAGTCGAAGTGTGCGGTGGCATAGCCGTGGAGCGAGGGATTCGACGTGGTCGTCGCGGCAACCCACTCAGGGTCGGACAGCACGAACGTCGAGCTGCCGAGCTCGGACATCGCCGAGGTGTGATCGAGGTGCATATGCGTCATGACCACCGTCTTGATGTCGCGGGCGTCGAGCCCGCGAGAGCGAAGCTGAGCGGCGACGTCCTTCCCGGCTTCGAGGTTCGGCTTGGAGTACGAGGTGGCGATGCGGCCCAGGTTCGCCGTTGGTTTCGACGTCACCGAGGGGTGAAGTCCAGTGTCAACGAGGAAGGGCCCGGCGGATGGGTGAGTCACGAGGAAGGACGGGCATGGAATGGTCAACCAGCGCGAGCGCGGGGTACCGATTCCAAGCATCCGAAGCTGCGCCGTGCGGTTGCCCGCACGCTCGAGCCATGCTGGCGGCACGGTAACCCAACCCGTATCGAGCGGCTCGACCGAGACGATCGATCCCGCCGTGCCGCCCGCAAGCGGGCCCATCAATTCGCGCGGCTGCGCCTTTACCTTCATCAAGGGCAGGGTAGAGCCGACCCGGGGCCCGGAATAAGCTGGCGCCCGGAATGGGCGAGCCGTCCCAAATCTTCAAACAGGACCTGCTCGAGGGGCAGGTCTGCCTGGTTTCGGGCGCCGGCTCTGGCCTCGGCCGCGCAAGCGCGCGCGAGCTTGCCCGCCTCGGTGCTACGGTAATCGGCTGCGGACGGCGCCCTGAGCCGATCGAGGAGACGGCGAAGATGATCGCTGAGGCCGGTGGCGCCTCAGAAGCAGAGGCGATGGACATTCGCGACGAAGAAGCGGTCGATTCCCTCGTCGACCGCGTGCTCGAGCGCTACGGCCGCCTCGACCTTCTGTTGAACAACGCGGGCGGGCAGTTCCTGAGCCCGGCCGAGGCGATCACGCCAAAGGGCTTCCGTACCGTGATCGAGCTGAACGTCGTCGGTACCTGGCTCATGACCCACGCCGCGGCGACCAAGGCGTTCATCCCACAGGGCGCGGGCAAGGTCCTGAGCGTGACGCTCTCGCCGCACGCCGGCATGCCCGGCATGGTCCACTCCGGAGCCGCACGGGCCGCCGTCGAGAACATGATGAAGAC
>JALZIJ010000234.1 GCA_030860375.1 Actinomycetota bacterium
GTCCAAGACCTCGTAGGCGACATCCTCGCCCAGGCCCTCCTCGCCGGCGCCCTTGAGGTGGACGATGGTGGAGCCGCGCGTGAACTCGGCCGAGTACTCGCGGTCGTTTGCCTCGAGCTCGTAGCCCTCGATCTCGATCGGCAGACCCTTGAGTTTCTCCCAGTCGCTCATAACGGGCGACGATAGCCAGCACATCGAGCGAGCTACACAGAATCTAAGAACAGACGGTCAGCGGTGCTCGGGGTTCTCGAAGTCAAAGCGGCAGCCCGCGTCCCACTCCGAGCGCTGGTTGCCGTGCGCCGGAAAGCCGCCGGCTTCCTTCAGCATGCGGGCGAGGTGCATCAGGTTCCACGTCGCGAACGTCGTGTTTCGGTTGGTGAAGTCGTTGTCGGGCCCACCTGATCCCTCGTCAAGATAGGACGGCCCGGGCCCAGCCTCGCCGATCCAGCCCGCGTCGGCCTGTGGCGGAATCGAGTAGCCCAGGTGCTGGAGGGAGTAGAGGACGTTCATCGCGCAGTGCTTGATGCCGTCCTCGTTGCCCGTGACGAGGCAGCCGCCGACGCGCCCGTAATAGGCATACTGCCCCTGCTCGTTCAAGAGCGAGGAGTTGCCGTAAAGACGCTCGATCACGTGCGTTGCGACAGACGACTTCTCGCCAAGCCAGATCGGTGTGCCCAGGACGAGGATGTCGGCGGCCATGACCCGCTCGAAGAGCTCGGGCCACTCGTCTTGCCTCCACCCGTGCTCGGTCATGTCCGGCCACACGCCCGTGGCTATTTCGTGGTCGATCGCGCGGGCGCACTCGACCGAAACGCCGTTTCGCTCCATGATCCCCATCGAGAGGTCCATGAGGCCTTGAGTGTTAGACGGCTCGGGCGAACGCTTGAGCGTGCAGTTGACGAAAAGCGCGGATAGGCCGGAGAAGTCGATGTCGGAAGTCATGGGGGTGAGTTGATCGCGATCCGACTTCGTTACATCGCGTCGTTCGGCGCCAGCTCGATCTCGGGTGCGAACTCGCTGAACAGCTCCGAGAGCGAGCGGGCGGCGACCTCGTCGTCGAGGTTCTCGCCCGCGAGCGCAAAGAGCTGGTGGACGAAATCCTCCCAGCGAAGGGGCGGGCGCATCTCGATCCTGACCAGCACCTCGCCGTTGCCCGCGTTGCGAGCGGAGTGCGGCGACCCCGCGGGGGCGACGACCGAGTCGCCCGGCCCGGCGATCGTCTCGGTGCCGTCGACCGTGTAGGCGACTCGACCCTCGATCACGGTCCAGCGCTCTTCGATGCCGGGATGGATATGGCGCGGAACGACGTGGCCGGGCCGAGTCCAGCGGTCCTCCATCACGAGGAGCTCGCCGCCCGTCTCTTCGGCGGTCCGGACGAACCGGACTCGTTCGCCCGTCGCTGCGTTCTCGATGATTTGCTCCCGCGAGCTCACTGCTTCAACACTCTCTCGACGAGCGCTCCGAAGCACTCGATCGCCTCGCGAAGATCGTCGTCGGATGTGTCCTCCTCGGCCGCATGGCTCAGGCCGCCGCGCGACGGACAGAACATCATCGCCGCAGGCATGACGCGCGACGCGCTCGCAGCGTCATGAAGCGCACCGCTCGCGATCGTGAAGGCCTCGCCGCCGGTCGCGCTCTGGCAGGCTTCCTTGGCTGCGGCAACGAGGTTTGCGTCGAAGACGGTCGGCGCGATGCGAAAGATCGGCTCTTCGGCGACCTCGCAACCGTGCTCCGAGGCGCTCTCGTGAGCAGCGGCGCGCGCTTCAGAGTGCATCGCTGCCAAGCCGTCCACGTCAGGGTTTCTGAGGTCGCAAGTCAGGTGGGAGGCGCCCGCCACCGCGGTTGAGATCCCGGGCTCGAGCCGAAGCTCGCCGGTTGTAGCAACGCCGCCGTAGCGAGCGGGCAGCTCAGCGATGCGGGTCGCCAAGCCGGCGGCAGCAAGGCCGGCGTCGCGGCGCATCGCCATCGGAGTCGTCCCGGCGTGAGCGGCCTGGCCCGTGAAGTTGAAGCGGAGGCGCTCGATGCCCTGGCAACCCGTGACGGCTGCCACCGTCACGCCTTCGGCCTCCATGACGGGTCCCTGCTCGATATGGAGCTCTAGATACACGGCGAGCCCCTCCCTCCGCGCGGCGCATTTGGAGGCGCGTTCGATTTCAACGCCGTTCTCGGCCAGCACCTCTTTCATGGTGCGGCCGTCAGCGTCACGTAGCTCGGCGGCTGCCGATGCGTCAAGCGTATCCGCGAACGCGGAGGAGCCGAACAGGCTGAGTCCGAAGCGGGCGCCCTCCTCGTCGGCCCAGTCGACGAGGACGAGCGAGCGTGGTGGGGTCTCGTCTGCGTGGGCGCGAAGGACGCCGATCGCGGCCATGATCCCCAGCGCGCCGTCCAGGCGGCCGCCGTCGGGCACCGAGTCGACGTGCGAGCCGACCACGACCGCCCCGGCGTCCGGGTCTTCCCCATTGAGGCGGGCCCACAGGTTCCCAGCTTCGTCGGTGTCGGCTTCGAGGCCGATCTCGCTGAGAAGCTCACGCAGAAAGCCGCGCGCATCACTCCAGGTCTCCGTCCAGCAAAGACGCTGCGCTCCGCCTCCGTCCGAGGTGCGCCGGGCGAGCTCAGCCAGGTCGGCGATCACCCGCTCGGCGTCGATTCGGCCTGCGCCGTTCACGCCGGCGATTCGCGGTGAAGGGCCTGCCCCAGGCAGTGGGCCCCCCCGCCGCCGAGCGTGAACATCTCGAGATCCGGGGCCAGGAGCTCGAGCCCGTGAGCCTTCATCTGCTCGTTCAAGGACCGCGCGCGTGCCCCGGTGAGAACGCGGTCGTCGCCGAGCGAGATTGCGTTCACTCCAAGCGCGAATGCGTCCTCGGCAGGAACCGGCAGGATCTCGAAGCCCTTCTGCTCGAGCCAGCGGACGAGCCCGCCCGAGGCGATGTCGACGCAGACGGCTGCGAGCTTCGGCGCGACGATCGCCATCAGGACGTCGATATGGACGAAGATCCCCGGGATCGGCTCGACGCGGGCCTCCCAGCCCTCGGCCTCGAACCATGCGGCGAGTTGCTTTGCGGCACCCCGCTCCGTTCGTTCCTCGCCGTTCCCGATCACGACGCATCCCGGCTCCACGATCATCACGTCGCCGCCCTCGATCGCGCCCGCCGACGCCAGCTGCCAGATCGGGATCTCGGCATTGTCATAGAAGCGGATGACCGGCGCGTACTCGCCGCGCCGCCAGGACTGCTTGGGGGCGGTGACGAACGCTCCCCATGGGGTCATCACGCTCGAGTCGCGGGCGAACACCTGATAGGGCAGGGCGGGGTCGGGCTCGAGGAAGTGGCACGTGACGCCCGCTTTCTCAAATGCGGCGACGAGCTCTGCGTGCTGGCTCGAGGCGGCGCCGGGCTCGAAGGTTCGCCCTGAATCGAGGGTGGCTCGTGAGATCACGCTCGTCGCCCCCCATTTGAAGTTGTCGGGCGGGCACAGAAGGATGTCGCGAAGGACGCCCGTCTCGGAATCGGCGCCCCAAGATCTCATGAGGGGCCTTGCCCCGAAAGAAGCATCTGCCGGTAGTTCTCCGTCATGAGGGGCCCTGCCCCGAAACAGGCATGTGCCGGGGGTTGTCCTCGATTACTACCCGCACGGTCTCGAGCGTACGGTCGCTGGCGCCTCGGAGCTTGCCGCCGTGGGCCAGGGTGTCCGCGATGAAGTCGAGCGTCTCGCGGGTGAGCCGCTCCCCGGGCAGGACGTTCGGGATGCCGGGCGGATAAGCCGCGAGCGCCTCACAGGAAATCCGCCCCTCGGCGGAGTCGAATGGCACCGCCTCCTGGTGCCCGAGGAAGGCGTCGCGGATGCTCATCTCCAGCGGCCCCCACGGCGGTGGCACAGCGAATGGCACGGATGGCTCATGCTCGCTGGGACCGAGCGTGCCCACCACCTGTTCGAGCGCTTGGAGGAGCTCTTCGGCCAGCTCAGCCGCGCTACCGCCCATCCCGAAGGTGAACACGACAACGGTCTCCGTCGCGAGCTCGTAGTCGATGCCCAGGTCGAAGATCAGGTCGGCGAAGTGGTGGCCGGTGACATGGGTACCTCGGACGTCGACCGTCAGGCGAAGCGGGTCCCAGCCTGCAACTCCCGGGTTGCCGATGAGGGAGTCGTCCAACACATCGAGGCCCGGGATCTTGCGGATCCGCCGCCTGGTCACGCGGAGCGTCGCGAGCGTCTCGGTCAAAAGCCCGTGGCCGCGCACCGCGGCCATCCGCCGTGCGGCGTCAAGCGAGAGGGCGAGGAGCGAACTGGGGCTAGTCGATTCGAGAAGGGTCACGACCCGGTCGATGATCAGCCCGTCGATCAGGCTGTCCTTACCCAGGTGGATCATCGCCGACTGCGTGAGGCTGCCCACGATCTTGTGCGTCGAAGAGATGACGAGGTCGGCGCCGGCGTCGAGCGCCGCCTGCGGCAGCTCGTCCGAGAAATGAAGGTGCGCCCCCCAAGCCTCGTCGACGATCAAGGGCAGACCACGCGAGTGGCAGATCTCGACGAGCGCGGCGATGTCCCCGCACGCCCCGAAGTAGGTGGGCGAGACGACCAGGGCGGCGATCGCATCGGGAGCGGCATCGAGCGCCGTTCGCAGGCCGGCGGGGGTCGCGCCGTGGGCAACTCCCAGCTCCGGGTCGATCTCAGGCGCGATGAAGGTGGGCATCAGGTCGGCCAGGACCGAGCCATCGATAGCGCTCGAATGGACGTTTCGCTGCATGACGATGCTCCGGCCCGAGTGGCGCATCGCGAGGAGCGCGGCGTGGTTTCCCTGCGACGCGCCGCCGACCAGAAACCAGGTGCGGGCGGCGCCCCACGCGTCGGCCGCCAGGCGCTGCGCCTGCTCAAAGGGGTTCGACTCAGGCGGGCCGACATCGATCCCCTCGATCAGCGCCGGGAGGTCCATGTCAAGCGCCCTCGGGCCAAGCGCCTCGATCATCGCGGGATCGGCACCCATGCCCCCCTTGTGCCCGGGAACGGTCAGCCGCGCCGGATGGCGAGCTGCGTGCTCGAGCAATGCATCGACGTAGGGAACTTGGTCCTGGTCCATGGCCGCAACCTATCGGGGAGGAGGCGGCCCAAGGGGCCGAAATCACGAGAGTCCCGCACCTCTTGGGAGCGGCTGCGAAGTAGCGGGTATCCTCCAGCCGTCGCCGATGGACGACGACCACCCTCCCAGTACCCGGCCGCGGCTTGCGGCTGGGTCTAAGCGCCTACGGCTCCCGGAAGCCTCGCGATGATCGAGGTCCTCCTCCTCCTGCTGGTTGCGGTGCTCTTGCTCGTCAACGGCTTCTTCGTGGCGGCCGAATTCGCGATCGTCAAGTCACGGCGGTCACGGATGGAGCAAGCCGCGGCGGAAGGGGACAACAGGGCTGCGATCGCCATAGATCAGCTCGATCGCGTCGACGAGTACGTCGCAACTTCACAGGTCGGGATAACCCTCGCCTCGATCGGTATCGGCTTCCTCGGCGAGCCCGCGATTGCGGACCTGATCGAGCCGCTTCTCGGCGGTGCTCTCGGCGAGACGGCCTCCTACGTGGTGGCGTTCATCCTCTCCTATTCGATTGTGACCCTGCTCCACGTGATCATCGGCGAACAGGCGCCGAAGATGATCGGAATCGCCGCCTCCGAGACCACTCTGCTGCGCATCGCTCGCACCTTCAGAATGTTCCGGCGAAGCTTTCATTGGCTTATCGTCATCACCAACAAGCCGGCACAGTTCCTGGTGAAGAAGCTCTTTCGCCTCGAGATATCGCCTGAGGAAGAGGCGGCATCGCCCGAAGAGCTCCGCCTGATCATCGCTCGCAACGCCATCCAGGGCCAGCTCGACCCCGGCGAGGCGGGAATGCTCGGTGGGGTCTTCCACCTGCATGAGCAGGAGGCCCGCGAGGTGATGACCCCGATCCCCGCCGTCGTAACTGCGAACGCCGACGAAACCGTCGAGGACGCGCTTCAGCGTTGCGTCTCGTCCGGTCACACCCGCCTCGTCGCGATCGAGAACGACAACCCCGACCGTGTACGCGGCATCGTCCACAACAACTCCCTCGCGCGCCTCTACATGAACACGGGCGCCGACGCCGTGATCGAGAGCGCGATCCGCGACGTCCCGATCGTGCCTGAGACGAAGCCGCTCGACGACCTGCTTGCCGAGCTGCAGCGGCAGCGGAGCTCGATTGCTGTCGTCGTCGACGAGTACGGCCGGACGGTCGGGATCGTGACGGTCGAGGACATCCTCGAGGAAGTCGTCGGCGAGATCGAGGACGAGACCGATGCGCGCTCATCGATGGTCCGTCGGCTCGCCGACGGCGATTGGTACGTGCGCGGCCACGTTGCGATCGGCGACCTGGCGGACGCGGGGATCGAGTTGCCGGCGGATTCCGACGCCTATAACTCCGTCGGCGGTTACGTCTTCTCAGAGCTGGGTCGCTTGCCCAAGCGCGGCGATCGCATCCAGGCAAACGGCCACGAGATCCGGGTTGAGTCCGTTCGCGAGAACCGGATCGTGGCCGTCCGGATCCGCCCGCTCACAGCCGAACACCCACTCGTTGCTCCGCCCGAGTCGGACGACGAGTAACCCCGAACACGTCCGAGGGCAGGCGTAGCTTCGAGGCCGCGATCGAATCCGGGGATTGGAGTCGTCATGTGGACCGTCCGGCTAACCGACAGGCAGCTCGAGGTGTTGAGCGCGACGCTTGCCGCGCAGGACCGCCTCGGCCCCGCGCTCGGCGGGGCTTTGGAGGCCCTTCAGCTCGCCCGCTGGGACGAGCTTCCGGATGCCCGACTGCCGTGGAGTGAGGTCGCAGACCTGGCGGGCCGCCAAGGAGTCTCAGAGGCAGACGTCGTCTGGGACCTCGCCGGCAAAGGCCGCCACGTCGAGGCGTAAAGGCCGGCCCCAAGCGCATTCAGTACGAGTAGAACCCCTGTCCAGACTTCCGCCCGAGCTTGCCCTGAAGAACCAGGTCGGCAAGGAGCGCCGGGGCTCCGTGGGACTCGTCGCCCGACTCGTCCTGAAGGCTTTCGCCGATTGCGAGCGCAACGTCCAGGCCCACGAAATCGAGGAGCTTGAGCGGACCCATCGGGTGCCCGGCGCCAAGGCGCATGCAGTCGTCCACAGCTGCGGGGGTAAGGCCTGACTCTTCCATGAAGCGCGCCGCGTCGAAAAGGTAGGGGAAGAGCAGGCGGTTGACGACGAACCCGGCCGAGTCCGGCACCTCGACCGCGACCTTGTCGAGCGCGCCGCACCAGGTCCGAGCTCGGTCGGCGAGTCCATCGCGGGCGCCTTCGGGGATACAGAGCTCGATCAGCTCCATGCGCGGGACGGGGTTGAAGACGTGGAGGCCGAAAACCCGATCAGGAACCCCGGCGCGGTCACCGAGGTCGGCGATCGAGAGCGACGAGGTGGTCGACGCGAGGTCGGCGCCTGGGGCGGCCGCGGCGAGTGATCTCAAGAGCTCGCCCTTGAGGTCTGCGTCTTCGGCGATTGCCTCGACAACGAGATCGCACCCCGCGAGCTTGTCGAGCTCGGTCGTGATCTTGATGTGGCCGGCGACGGCGCCTTCGAGCTTTTTCGCCTGAGCCTCGGCTTGCTCCTCAGCCCGCCACGCCGATGTGTCGGAGCGCGCAAGGAGCCAGACCTCGCCGAGAGTCGAGGCACAGGCGGCCAGCCCGCATGCGATCGTTCCGCTTCCCGCGACCGCGGGCATCGTGTATCCATGCGGATCAGTCACCGGAGCGGCGAGTCTTCCATATAGCGTTCTGGGGAATGGCTGAGGTTCTCTACTACGCGATCCCGTATTTCCTGCTTCTGCTCGCCGCGGAGTACCTCGCCTACAGGCACCTGGGCGACCACGACGCTGACCTCGTCGGCTACGACTCGCGCGACACGCGCACGTCGCTGACCATGGGGGTGGGGAACGTGGCCATCAACTTCGTCTGGAAGTTCGCCGTCCTCGCCGCATACGTCTTCGTGTACGAGCTGACGCCCCTCCGCCTCGACTCTGGCGACTGGTGGGTGTGGGTGCTCCTTTTCTTCGCCGACGACTTCTCCTATTACTGGTTCCATCGCGTCTCGCACGAGAGCCGCCTTTTTTGGGCAAGCCACGTCGTCCATCACTCATCCGAGCACTACAACCTCTCGACCGCGCTTCGGCAGACGTGGGTACCGATGACGTCCTTCCCGTTTTGGCTTTGGCTGCCGCTCGTCGGCTTCGAGCCGTACATGGTCCTGCTTGCTCAGGCCTGGTCGCTCATCTACCAGTTCGGCATCCACACCGAGCGCGTGCGCAGGTTTCCCCGATCGATCGAGGCGATCTTCAACACGCCGTCGCATCACCGCGTCCACCACGGTGTGAACGAGCAGTACCTCGACCGCAACTACGGCGGCATCCTGATCATCTGGGATCGGATGTTCGGCACTTATGAGCCCGAGGGAGAGCGGGTGCGCTACGGGCTTACAAGCCAGCTCAAGACCTTCCGTCCGGTTCGCGTCGCGTTCCACGAGTACATCGCCATGTGGCACGACTTAAAGAGGGCTCAGGGGGCTCGTGCGAAGCTCGGCGTCGTCTTTCACGGGCCGGGCTGGACGCCGCCGGGCGTGTCGGAAACCGAAGCGACTCGCGGCTAACCTCCGCGACTCACTCTCTCAACCACCGGCACATGCTGCTTTCGTGCTAAAGCACTCATAGATCCAAGGAGGCTCACCACATGGCAAGTAACGGCAAGTTCGGCGGCCGCGAGGTCGTCATCGTCGAGGCAGTCCGCACGCCGGTCGGGCGCGGCCACGAGGAGAAGGGCATCTACAAGGACGTCCATCCCTCGACTCTTCTCGCGAAGACTTATTCCGAGGTCGTCGAGCGCGCCGGCATCGATGCTTCCGAGGTCGAGGACGTTGTCGCGGGCTGCGTCCAGCAGTTCGGCGAACAGGGGATGAACATCGGCCGGAACGCCTGGCTCGAGGCTGGTCTTCCTATTGAGACGGCGGCCACCACGGTCGATCGCCAGTGCGGTTCCTCCCAGCAGGCCGTGAACTTCGCCGCTGCACTCGTCGCCTCCGGCGTCCACGACGTCGTCATCGGCGGTGGCGTCGAGCACATGGGCCACATCTCGTTCGGCGACGGTATGAAGGTTATGTCCGAGCACGGTGCGGCCTTCTCCCCGGCGCTCATGGAGCAGTACAACCTGATTCCGCAGGGCCTTTCGGCAGAGATGATCTCCGAGCAGTGGGAAATCCCCCGCTCCGAGCTAGACGAGCTCGGCGTCCGCTCTCAGCAGCTCGCCGCGAAGGCGACCGAAGAGGGCCGCTTCGAGCGCGAGATCGTGCCGGTCCAAGTGAACGGCGACACCCACACGACGGACCAGGGCATCCGCCCCGACACGAACCTCGAAGCGCTGTCTCAGTTGAAGACCGTCTTCAAGGAGAACGGGACGATCACCGCGGGTAACTCCTCGCAGATCTCAGACGGCGCCGCATCGGTGCTCTTGATGACGCGCGAGAAGGCCGAAGAGCTCGGTTGCACCCCCCGTGCGCGCATCGTCGACCAGACCACGGTCGGGGTTGATCCCGTGATCATGCTCACCGGCCCGATCCCCGCGACTCAGAAGCTCCTGGTCAGAAACGGCATGGGCATCGACGACATCGACCTGATCGAGGTGAACGAGGCGTTCGCCTCCGTCGTCGCCGCGTGGCGCCGCGAGCTCGACCCGGACATGGACAAGGTCAACGTAAACGGCGGAGCGATCGCGCTCGGCCACCCCCTCGGCGGTTCCGGCGCCAGGCTCATCACGACGCTCCTCCACGAAATGGAGCGGGCCGACAAGGAAACCGGCCTCGTCACGATGTGCTGCGGCGGCGGTCTTGGGACGGGCACGCTGATCGAGCGGGTGTAGATGAAGCGGACGACCGCGACAGTTCTCGCGGTTGCCGCGCTCGCAGCGGGATGCGGTGGCGACGACGACGAAGGTGGGTTTTCGCCGGTCGTCTCCGAGCCGGTGTCGAAGCTGGAGTTCCTGCGCCAAGCGGATGAAATCTGCGTCTCGACCGAGTCTCAAATCGAGGCGGCCGCGGACGATCTCGTCACGGCGAAGAAGGATCCGAAGCCCGCCGAGGTGGAGCGCGTCGCCCTCGAGATCGTGGTCCCCGCGCTCGAGTCTGAGATCGCGGCGATCGGCGCGCTCGGCGCGCCCGAGGGCGACGAAGAAGAGGTCAAGGCCATCCTTGATGCGACCGAACAAGGCATCGCCGAGATCGAGGCGGACCCGCAGGCCCTCCTTGACGGTGTGCCCGAGTCCCTCAGCCGCGCCGAGAAGCTCTCGAGCCAGTACGGGTCGCGCCAGTGCGGCATCCGGTGAGCGGAAGCGAGCGGGGCTTCTCGCAACCGGCGCCAGTGGCGAGCGCGGAAGAACTAGTCCGCGAGGCGCCCGCCCACGAACTGGACGAGGCCGGAAACCCGGCAGCGGACACTGTCGAAGCCCCGCTCGCCCAGCGCTCCGGTGATCTCGTCGGGCTCGAAGACGCGCATGCCGGAGAGCCGTTCGACCACGGGCTTCATCGGGCGAACGGTGACTGGCCGCCGGATCGAGGTCATGAGAGCGATGCGGCCACCGGGTGCCAGAACGCGGCGCATCTCGTCGAGGGCGTCGTGCGGCTCGGCGAAGAGGTGAAGGGCGGCAAAACAGCAGACGCAGTCGAAGCTCCCGTCGTCGAAAGGCAGCGTGGTCGCGTCACCACGTACAAGCGCCAGGTTCTCGATTCCGGCTGTACGGGTGTCCTCGACGCCGCGGGCGAGCATCGTGGGCGAGGCGTCAATGCCGACCACGAGTCCGTCCTCGCCCGTCGCTCGGGCGAAGGCGCGCGAGAAGTTCGCCGGACCGCACGCAACGTCGAGAACTTTGTCGCCGTGGCCGAGGCCCAAGAACAGGCGGGCGATCCTGACTTCTTCATCCATGCCGGGCCCGGTCAGTCCCTTGGCCGCCCAGGCCAGGGTGGGTCGCCACCAACGCTCGTAGATGACGGGGACGACGCGCGTCAGCATTAGATCCTGAGTCACCCCGGTCGAGCCGGGCGCATAGTCGCCGAGCAGGTCCAGGTAGCCGTGCTCCCAAGACCCGGCTTCGTTTGAGAGGGCGTTCGAGCGCGGGTCGAGAACCTCTTCGAGACGCTGGCGAGCGCCTTCGGCGGCGACGGTCATCGTGCGCCGCGAGGCTCGCCCGAGTGGGCGGAGAGCTCGGTGAGTCGCGCGATCTGGCGCTCCCCCTCGGTCCGGACCGCATCTCCGGGAGGGAGTCCCTGGATCAGCTTTTGAATGCGGTTTCGGATCTGAAGCGAGAAGTGGGGCGTGGCAGGGCCGGCGAGCGAGCGGATGTCGTCGATCGTGATCTCACGCCCGCGGAGCCGGTCCGGTCTTTCCGACTCGCTCATTGCTCTACGTCTTTCGGCGTTTTCTCGCGTTGGGCGTCCGGCTCGTCAGGCTGTTCGGGCTCGGGAGCGGTGTCCGGGCCGAGGATCTCGTCGCCCGTGCCCGACTCTACCTGCGCCACCTCTGCGATCTCGTCCAGTTCGACTTGGGCGTCGACAGACAGCGCCTCCTCGTCGCCGATCAACCAGATGTGGTTGTAAACGGCGCGGGTCGGATCGTCCTCGTAGCCGGGCTTGAGGTCGAGGAGGTACCCCTCGAGCGCCGGCGGAGGCGTCTGTGCGTCGTCGGTCAGGAGGAGCGGCCCCCACTTGCCGGTGCCCGAGAGCGCCGCGGCTGCGGCGGCGTCGGACGGGCGGGCCGAGTTGGCGATCACGAAGCCGTGTCCGGGATCGTTGATGTTCCAGCCGAAGGTGCCGTCTACGAAGCGCGCGAAGGCGATCGCGTTAGTGACAGGATCGTCCTCAGCGGCGGCGCGCGTGACCGGGCTCTCCGTTGCGCCTGCGATCTGCTTCTCGGCGGCCTTGGAGATCACGTCCTCGGGCCCAAGGATGTAGACAGGGACGTCTTTCAGCCGCTCGATCGCTTTCAGGGTGGGCGAGGGCACCGAATCGGCCTGAGCGAACAGCACCGGGTCACCCGAGCGGGCAGCCCACGCCGCGGCCGGCATGGCGTACTCCGGGTCGTCGGAGGTCGCGATCAAGAGGTGCTCGGGCGGCTCGCCGGCGAGCTTCTCGCGAAGCTCGAGCGTCTCGACGGCCACCTCCGCAGCGTTCGCGCCCTCAATCGCGCGCGTATCGAGGCCGTCTGCCTCGCCCGCGTCGCCCACCTTGAACGCCTGGACGCCTCCGCTTGCCGGCCCGCCGCCCGGCGCGAGCGAATCGACTGCGCCGGCCGTCAGCTGTGAGAGCTCACCGTCGCTGGTCAGGAGTATCGGTGCACCGACCGGCTCGGCGACGAGAGACGAACCGGCGATTCCCCCCGCCCAGTCCTCGGCGTCGACGAGCGTGACGGCGGGCGGGCCCTTGACGACACCACCGGAGGGAAAGGTTGCGAGAGCCACGCCGGCTGCGTCGGCCACCGGGTCGGCGCCGGCGATGCGAGTGGTGTTGCGGGTGGCGAATGCAGGGAAGCCCAGCTCGGCCGGCTCTTCGGGAACGAACCCCTGCCCCACAAAGATATCCGGGGCAGGAGAGGAGGTGCCAGGAGCGGCTTCATCGCCACCGAGCTCCACGCTCGCAAACACTCCGCCTGCGACCAGGAGAGTGAGTAACGCCACCAAAGCGCCACCACGCACTGGGTGGGACCGCAGCCAATAGAAGACGTCGGAGATGAAGTAGCGCACCCTGTTCAGCACGTGGGGAAAGGTAGTGGCAAGGCTGTGCTCGGCGGTACAGTCGCAGCGTGAGCCACACTCACGCCCACGGCCACTCGCACGGGCTCGACGCTCGCAGGGTCGGAAACCGGCGGCGGATGCGAGCGGCATTGGCGATCAACGTCGCGATGCTCTCGGTGGCGCTGATCGGCGGCTTCTTGACGGGCTCACTCGCCGTCCTTGCCGACGCGGGCCACGTCCTTTCTGACGTGGGCGCGATCACCCTCGGCTTGGTCGGCGCGTCCCTCGCGGCGCGCCCCGTCGGCGGCAGGCGCACCTTCGGCTTGCAACGCTCCGAGGTGCTCGCGGCGCTCGTCAACGGCCTTGCGCTGGTCGTGATCGCGGTGCTCGTTGCGATCGCCGCGGTCGGCCGCCTCTCCCATCCACCTGACGTCGAGGGAGCCGGGGTGCTCGCGATCGGGCTCTTCGGGCTCGCCGGGAATGCCTCGGCAACATGGGTTCTGGCACGGGGCGATCGTGCCGACCTGAACCTCGAAGGGGTGCTTCGCCACTCATTCGCCGACGCGCTGGGCTCCCTTGCCGTGGTCGCGGCCGGAGGGATCATCCTCGCCACGGGTTACCTCGAGGCTGATCCGATAGCGGGCCTGGCCGTAGCTCTGCTCATCCTGCTTTCGTCCGTGCGCCTGGTGCTGGAACCCCTCGAGGTCTTGCTCGAGGTCGCGCCCGCCGGGCTCGACGTCGATGGATTGGGCGAGGCCCTTTGCGACGTGGAGGGAGTCGTGAGCGTCCACGAGCTTCATGTGTGGACGGTCACTTCAGGTTTCGTCGCTTTGTCGGCGCATGTGGTCGCGGCGCCCGAATCCGACCGCGACGCCCTGCGGATGAGGCTCGAGTATCTCCTTCGTGACCGGTACGCCATCGAGCACTCGACCCTTCAGCTCGAAGAAGAGGCGCCCGAGGGCGCGATCCTCCAGCTCGGCTCCTACTAGGTCTTTGGCCGAGTCGCATCGGTGTGTGCGCAAGCTCAGATTTCCTGAAAAGCCCTGCAAGTGCTGTTGCACTCTCCATAATTTGTATTAAGGAATGCTTGCAATAGGCTCCTGAATTGCTACGGTGACCTTCGGATCGTGCCTGAAAGTCGCCTCACATCCGTCCGTCTTACGCTGGCCGCAGCCATGGCTGCGCTCGCTCTCGTCGGCGTGCCCGCGCTCGCCCAGGATCTTTCTTACCAGCGCGACACGAAGCAGGCAGAGCTCGAAGACGTGCGTGAGAAGGGCGAGGTTCTCTCGACGGAGATCTCCGCCTACTCCGACGAGATCGACCAGCTAGCGGGCGAGGTGGCAACCCTTCGTAGCCGCGAGGCGATCGTGGCTGAGGAGCTGGTGGCGACGGAAACGCAACTGGATACGGAGAAGGCGCGACTCGAAGAGCTTCGCGAACGCCTGGGCCGCTCACTCAAGGTGCTCTCGAAGCGACTTGTCGAGATCTACAAGTCCGACCAGCCCGACGCGCTCACCGTGATCTTCGATTCCGACGGCTTCGACGACCTCGTCAACCGGTACGACTATCTCGACAGGATCCAGGACCAGGACGCGGGCATCGTCAACCGCGTCCGCGACATCCGCGATGAGACCGAGGGCCTGGTCGGAGACATTCGCAACGCCCGCGACGAGATCGCCGCCAAGAAGGTCGAACTTGAGCGCACGCGCATCCAGCTCGAATCCCGCGAGGCAGAGCTCGACGCCGTGCGTGATCAAAAGGCGGCAGCGCTCGACGTGACGCAAACGCGCGAGGAACGCCTCGAAGGCGACATCTCTGATCTAAATGCACGGATCCAGGATCAGCTCGCCGCTGCGCAAAGCTCCACCTCCACCACCGACCCCCTTCCTGCCGGTCCGATCCAGGGTGGAAGCGGCGACATGATCTGGCCGGTTAACGGCCCGGTGACATCGCCGTTCGGCATGCGCTGGGGCCGCCTCCACGCCGGCATCGACATAGGTGTTCCCGCGGGCACCCCGATCCGCGCGGTGAAGGACGGCAACATTGTTCTCGTGGAGTCCGAGGCGGAAAGCGGCGGCTACGGCAACTACACCTGCATCGACCACGGCGGCGGCCTATCGAGCTGTTACGCGCACCAATCTTCCTTCGAGATCACCTCGGGATCCGTGAGCCAGGGCGACGTGATCGGCTACATCGGCTGCACAGGTAACTGCTTCGGCGACCATCTCCATTTCGAGATACGTATCAACGGGGTTCCGACGGACCCCTTGGGCTACCTCTAGCCCGCTCGGGCTGCCTTTTCGTAGCCCGCGGCCGCCTACCACTTACTGGCCGTACATACTACGTATCGGTGAACTTCCTCAAGGTGCCCACTCAGGGGGCCGATGATCGACTCAGAGCCGGTGCATGGTGCGCCGGTCCCTACGACGTACCCACTCACTAGTGGAAACCGCGATCGAAATCCCCCGTGCTCAGCACAGCGCGAGCGCAAAAGAGTTTGCCGCAGGCACCGGCGTTACGACTGCCCTGATCGCCGCCGCGGTGGTCGCGTTTGCGTCCATCGCCGCATTCGTCGCCTTCGATGGGATGCCCTTCGGCTCAGGGGATACACCCGAGAGCGCGGTCACAATCTCCGGCGCACCCAAGGCTGCCGCACTGGCTGCGGGGTCGACCGCCGAGTCCGTCGCGGCCGCGCCGGCGACCCCCAGCGGTGAGGCCCTCGCTGAGATCGTCGCTGCGCTGCCGCCGTCCTTCGCCGTGGGTCCGGGCCCGGGCGGCACCGGCCCCGGCACTCCCGGCACAACCGACACGCCTGGATCTGGCAGCGGCACCGGCAGTCCTATCGATACCCCTGGTAGTCCGACGCCTGGTCCTATTCAGGGCGCGGTCGGCGCGGTCGACGAAGCGACGGGCGGCCTCGGCCTCGGCAACGCGACCGACGGCATCACCCAGGAGCTCGACGAGACGATCGGCGGCACGCTCAACAACCTCGGTAACGGTCTTGGCGCCGGCAACCTGGGCGACAAGACCAACAAGGTCGTCGGCGGACTCACAGACGGTCTCTTGGACTGACGTCTTCTTAGGGCCTATCTCAATAGGGAGCGCATTAGACCCGACTCGAGAGCCACCCCAGAGCAATCGACTGCATCTCGGGGTCATGCTGGATCGAGCGGTGATGCCCTCCCGGGAGGACGATCAGCTTCTTCGGCTCGGGCTTTCGAGCAGCGAGCTCTTCGGAGAAGTCGCTCGGAATCCGCTCGTCCCCAGCGGCGTGGAGGATGATCAGCGGCTTGGGGCCCATGAGCTCGACCGCCTCGCGCAGATCGTGCTCGCCGAGCCACGCTGCAAGTGAGTTCTGAGACGTCTCGGACATTCGAAAGTCGAATTGCTTGGCGGCCAGCATCCGCCGCAGGTGCTCCTCCCCGGCAGGGCAGATCGTGATCGCACCGGCAATGGCTTTCGAGGTGGCGGCGGCGTGGATCGCCCAGAAGCCGCCCATGCTGGACCCGCGCACGCAGATCCTGGCGGGGTCAACGCGATCATGGGAGGCAAGAAAGCGCGCCATCTTCGCAACGTCGCCGAGCGCTTTAGGGCCCATCACGTCGGCTGAGTCGCCGTGGCCGCGCTGGTCGAAGGAGATCGCGGCCCAGCCTCCCGCAGCGCACATCCGCGCGAAGTCGCCGTGATTCTCCTTGCGCGAGCCGGCGCCGTGGAGGATCACCATTCCGGGCCAGGAGCCGTCTGCTTTCGGCAGCCACAGCCAGTACGGACGCCCCTCGTGTTCGCCTCGAACGCTGGGTGCATCGGGAGAGGGAAGCGTGCGGCGCAGCATCGCCTGGGAATAATGACTGGCGATGACGAACGGAACCGGAAAACATCTGCCGCGCGGCTCGCGCGTGAACGACGCTGGCCACCTCGAGGTCGGCGGTTGCGACATGGTGGCGCTCGCGACGGAGTTCGGCACCCCCGCCTACGTCTACTCAGAAGACGACATCCGCTCTCGCGCCCGCGAGTACCTGGCTGCCTTTGAGGCCCGCACGGACGACTTCGAGGTGATCTACGCATCGAAGGCAGCGCCGATAGTCGCGGTGCTGAAGGTGCTCGTCGCAGAAGGACTATCCATCGACGTCGCCTCAGGCGGCGAGCTCCACGCCGCACTTCGCGCCGACACGGATCCGGCGCGGATCTACCTCCACGGGAACAACAAGACCGTCGCGGACCTTCGAAAGGCCACGGAGGCTGAGGTGGGCAACATCGTCTGTGACTCGTTCGAGGAGATCGGGCGCCTCGACGCCCTGCTCGACAGCCCCCAGGAAGTGATGATCCGGGTCACGCCTGGGATCAAGGCAAACACCCACACCTACATCCAGACGGGTCAGCTGGACTCGAAGTTCGGCTTCGGCCTCGAAGACGGCCTAGCCGCGCGAGGAATCGAGGCGATCCGCGGCGCTCAGCACCTGCGGCTGGTCGGCCTCCACGCGCACATCGGCTCTCAGATCTTCGAGCTCGAGCCATACGTCAAGACGATCGAGGCCCTCGCGAGGCTTGCGGACGACGTCGCCCTGGCCCCGGACGAGTTGCGACTCTTAAACGTCGGCGGTGGCCTCGGGATCGCGTACGAGGCCGACGACGACCCACCCTCGATCGAAAGCTACGTCGATCTGAAGGTCGAGG
>JALZIJ010000281.1 GCA_030860375.1 Actinomycetota bacterium
CGCCGCGCCGACACCCGTCGACACCACGACTGGCCCAAACTCACGAACACACCCGCGAACGCCCCCTGATCATCCGGGCCGGTGCACCGCCCGACACGACGACTCTCTCACTGAGATCGAGGCTTAGGGAGCGTCCAGAAATTAGCGCTCGGTTAGCAGGTCCGTGAGCTGGATGGACGAACCTTGTCGGTGTGATCGACGAGGCGGTCATCGGCGACAAGTACCGGCTCTTGGTTGGTGGCCTAGACGAGCGTGGCATGCGCCGCTGGGCGGCAGCTGAGGCGCTGTCGCTCGGGCGCGGCGGGACGGCCGCGGTCGCTCGCGCGACGGGGATCGCCGAATCGACGATCCGGCGCGGGCGCGCTGAGCTCGCCTGCGAGGAGCAGCCGCAGGCGGGCCGAGTACGCCGCCCGGGAGCGGGTCGAAAGCCGCTGACCGAGACCGACCCGACGCTGCTTGACGATCTCGAACGGCTCGTCGACGAGAGCTCGCGTGGCGATCCCGAGGCCCCGCTGCGTTGGACCGCCAAGAGCCTGCGCAACCTGGCATCGGAGCTGCGTGCTCAAGGCCATCAGATCTCACCCGCATCGGTAGCGCCGCTGTTGCGGCGCCTGGGCTACAGCCTGCAGGCCAACGCCAAGACCCGCGAGGGCGCCAACCATCCCGACCGCGACGCCCAGTTTCGCCACATCAACGAAACCGTCAAGGCCGCGATCGCCGCCAAGCAGCCGACGATCTCGGTCGACACCAAAAAGAAGGAGCTGATCGGAGACTTCAAGAACGCTGGGCGCGAGCTGCGCCCGAAGGCATCGCCCGAGCGCGTCCGCACCCACGACTTCAAAGACAAGGAGCTCGGCAAAGTCAACCCCTACGGCGTCTACGACGTGGCCGACGACAGCGGCTGGGTCTCGGTCGGGATCGACAACGACACCGCCCAGTTCGCCGTCGCGTCGATTCGCGGCTGGTGGGAACACCTGGGCTCGCAGCGCTACCCCAAGGCCAAGACGTTGACGATCACCGCTGATTGCGGTGGCTCCAACGGCAATCGCACCCGCCTGTGGAAGACCGAGCTACAGCTCCTCGCCGACGAGACCGGCCTACAGATCTCGGTCTGCCACTTCCCGCCGGGAACCTCGAAGTGGAACAAGATCGAGCACCGCCTGTTCAGCTTCATCTCGATGAACTGGCGGGCCAAACCGCTCGTCTCGCGCCAGACAGTGATCGACCTGATCGCCGCGACGACGACGAGCACCGGCCTTGAGGTCTTCGCCCGACTCGACGAGCGAACCTATCCCAAAGCGATCAAGATCTCAGACGCCGAGCTCGCCGCCGTCAACCTCGACGGCCACGCGTTCCATCCCGAATGGAACTACACGATCAAGCCGAGCGGTAATTCCTGAGCAGGCCCTTAGCCGGTCCCTCAGCGGGACCTCGCCCACTGCAGCCGTGCGTCCCGTAGCCGAAGGCTTCAGGGGCGCCAGTTCTGGGCTGCGTCACGCGCTTTCTCACGGCGGGCGCGGTCTCCACCGCTGATTCTTTTCACCGTAGAAGCTGAGCAATGTCCCGGGTCGCGTCGAGCCGGAGGGCTACGTGCACGTTGGCGTGGCGACGGGCAGCAAGACCGTGTATGTCGCCGGTCAGGTGTCACAGGACGCCGAGGGCGCCACGGTCGCCGCGGGCGATCTGGCAGGCCGGACTGAGCAAGCGCTCGTCAATGTGGCGAGCGCTTTGGACTCCGTGGGGGCGAAGCTTCGCCGATGTCGCGAAGCTCACGATCTACGTCGTCGACTGGGGCCCCTCGAAGATGGAGGCGCTGTTCGCGGGGATTGGCGCTGCTGCCGAGAAGCTGGGCGTCGATCCCGTCAAGCCGGTCACGCTGGTCGGTGTCGCGGCGCTGTTTGAGCCCGACTACCTGATCGAGATCGAAGCAACGGCGGTCCTCGCATAGCCAACCGCTGCCGGGACTTGTTGGGTCGACCGGTTGATCGTTCAGACCGCGACCGGCGGTTCAGTGATCGCGTCAGAACGTCACGACGCGGTCGCTGGCGGCGAATAGCCGTGCCACGTCGGGCGGGCT
>JALZIJ010000021.1 GCA_030860375.1 Actinomycetota bacterium
GCGGATTCACCGCACCTCCCGGCGGATGAAGGCTCGCGGCAAGCCCGCGAACGTGACCGTGGTCGCTTGCGCGCGGGAACTTGCCTGCTTTCTTTGGGCGGCGGCGACAGCGGACTAAGGCGAGCACAACACCCGAGTTGCTTGAAGACGGGGCCGCCGGGCCACAGGGCGGCCGGCACGCGCGAAAGCACCATGGGCAGCGCCCGAGGGCGCCACGCCCGTTCTTAGACAGCGCAAGCCGGCGGCACGAAGACGGGCCCTGGGGTACTCAATCCCCGCATGATCAGACTGGCAACGCCGACACCGCGCCCGGCGCCCCGTCTTGAGCAACAACCCGCATCAAGCCCCTAGCGGGGGCTTCGCTCAACGCTGGGGACTTGACAAACGCGCATGGAAAGCGTTTAAAGCGTCCCCTGACGTAGTGGCGCTCGCAGGCCGGATCCGATCGTCGCCCTAGTCGGGCTGACCGCGCTCAGTCGCCAGCGATCACAAACCCGAGAAAGAGCAGCACGAGAAGGCCGCCGATCACGGTCCCAACGAGTGCGCGTCCGTGCGGGCGGCCCGGGTTTGCACTTAGGCCAGCCACGAGCGCCCCCAGGCCGAGCGCCGCCATGACGACCCAGAGCCAGCCGTTCTCGTCGTTGTCGCCGGCGACGATCACCGCGATGATCCAGGTAACGAGGGCGGCCAGGCCGAGGCCCAGTGCAAGGTTCCCCCGGGACGTGGTCGTCGGTGTGGCACTGGTGTCCGTCGGCATCAAGTTCCTCTCGGTTGTGACAGGGAGGGGCGAATCTATACCCCGAGGCTGATGCCGGGTGTGGGAAGGCGCACAGTGCTGGGGTGGGCTACTTCAGCGCCCTCGCATTCATCCGTCTGTTCCTGGTCGGGGGAGCCTGCATCGGACGAGAAGCACTAGTCCTTCCATGATGCAGTGGCGCTCGCAGGCCGGATCCGATCGTCGTCCTAGCGGGGCTGCCCGCACTCAGTCGCCGGCATTCCGAAGGATCAATGCGGAGATGATCCGTGGACCTGCCTCACCAACCAGCGGTGCTCACCACGCTCGAGCACCATCGTCATCCGATAGGGGTGCCGCTCTACGTCATCTCCCGTTCTCCTCACGACCTCGATGCCTTCGGCGAGAAGCCATGCGACTGGACCGGCCACTGAAACGTCGTGTCGGCGCCACTCCCACGAGTAGGTGGTGGTGCCCTCGACGTATCGATCGAGGAACTGCCTCAGCTCTTGCGTGCCGCGAAGCAACGACTCCTCTGATGTGACCACCACTAGATCGGCGCCCGGAGCCACCATTTTTGCGCATGACGGCCTTCGCGTCGCGGTTGGCAAATCCAGAGCAGAACGGCTCGAGGGTGTTGATCGCCTCACTCTTTCCGGTGGCGTTCATCTACTCGACACGGCCGACAGCCTCGAGGGCCGCCGCATGGCTGGAATAGAAGAACATCCGCGAAAGCGCGCCGTCGCGCATCTCACAAATCCACGCGAACGGATGGCGCATCTCGATGCTGCTGGCCTTGCCGCGGAAGTGGACCTCCCCGAGCACGAGCACCTTGCCACTTACGGACTGAACCTCGTCGGCGAAGACCTCGTGAAGCTCAAAGTTCCGATCGATCTCGGTTCTCCACTCCCTTATCCCCGCGTGGCCATGATACGGCTCCCCGCCCCCTTCCAGGGCCGCGTACTTTGACCAGATCTCAACATCAGGCTGGGCGTGGAGAATCCAATAGTCGATATCCCGCTCTGTCCAGCGCGCAAATGCCTCGCGGATGATCTCGACATCGTCATCTGGTGGCACAGGCCAAGTATCGCGACCCAGCAAGGTGTCTCCCATCCGGGCTGCTCCCCTCGCGTGATCCGGGCTGTTCCTCATCGCCAGGTGCCTGCGAAGGAGGAAGAGCTGGCGAGCCGACCGAGATAGGCGCTTTGGACTGCCATGAAGAAAGGGCATCCCCGGTGACACGATCGTCGTGTTCACCGAAAACCGAGCACCAAGGAGGCCGCTCACATGTTGCACGCTGGACTGGATCTAAGTCGAAAGAGGCTCGACGTCTGCCTGATCTCTGATGCGCCTAGTCACTGGGGTCCTATTACGCTTCGAGAGACGGAGGGGCGCCTGAGGCGACAGAGTCTTGGATCTTGCCTACCTCGCGGGTTCGTGACGGACATCACAGCGCCAGGAGCGATTACGTGGGAGGTTGGGTCAACTCGACCCCCAAAAGGAGCCGCATATGTCCAACATGACCGGAACTCAGCGCAACCAGTTCGAGCGCTACGACCTTCAGGAGACGCGTCCGCAGTTCACCCGCCTGACCGAGCGCGGCAACCGAATTCTTTCGGCGCTGACACTCCTGTTCGTCGGGTTGCTCGGGGTATTGACCTACGCGGCGGTTCAGATCTTCGACGGCTGGCACCATTTCATCGTGCTTGGGGACATCGCGCTCGTAATCCTTGCGGTCGCCGCTTGGATCAACTCAACACGCCCGGCCCCCGAGGCTCAGGCAGACACCCCCTTCATTCCCGCGGGCCTTCGTCCGAAGAAGTAGAGGAGAGCCGCACCGGCCCCTCCGGGGGGAGGGCCGGTCTAGGTGCTTCGGACGAAAAGCACTAGTGGCTTTGCATGGCAAGCAGCACGATTTCAGCGCTCGCGCCTATCGCGCGATGCGACAGTCTGACTACGAGTCCGAAGCGGCAGCTTCCGACGGGAGGCCGAGGTCGGCGAGCGCACGCTCGCGGTCCCAGTACGTGACGAACCTGGTCACCTTGCCGCCGCGGACGTGGAATACCTTCGCTGCCTTCGCCCGCATCTGCTCGGCCTCCACTCCGCTTGCCTTGCCGCGCCCGCTCATCCTCACGAGCACGAGGACGCGCTCGCCGTCGAGATCGCGGTACCCCTCCGCCTCCTCGCGCCACTCCTCCCAGGCGCTCAAGAATTCGCCCCAGCCCTTTGCCATCCCGGCCAGCCCCTTCCAGCTCCCGGGTGCGGGCCCATCGGCGATCACGAACTCGATCTCGGGATGCGCCCACCCGGCCGAGCTGAAGTCGCCGCGGTCCCAGGCCGCGAAGATCGAGCGTACGAGCTCCACGTTCCCCGGCTCCGATGATTGCTTGATTTCCATCGTGACCTCGGGACGATCCTAGTCAG
Organism: Actinomycetota bacterium; assembly: GCA_030860375.1. GTDB lineage: Bacteria > Actinomycetota > Thermoleophilia > Solirubrobacterales > 70-9 > JALZKA01. The sequence goes on from JALZIJ010000021.1 coordinate 3,158, forward strand.
CGCCGAACAGTCCAACGACTACTACCTTTGTGAGAGCAGAAGTACCGCTCTGGACGAGGAGCGCCTAAGTCGCTTCGCATGGAACGCACCTGACTCACCATCGCGCGATACTGCGCGGGCGATGACAAAGGAGAGCCGCGAGGACCTGGTCCGCCGGGAGTTGGACCGCTGGAACGCCGGAGAGCGGGAGATTGACTCCCAGGTTCTCCACCACGACGTCGTAGTCCATTCGCAGATGACGAATGCCACCTATCACGGCCACGACGGCGTACGGCGCTTTGTCGCCGAAATCAATGATCAGTTCGAGGAATGGCACAACTCCATCGACGAGTTCAGGGATGCGCCGGAGGAACGGCTTCTTGCGCTTGGAATGATCCACTTCCGGGGCCGCGCCGGCGGCGTGGAGTTCGACCAGCCGATGGCTTGGCTTTTCACATTTGCCGGGGACCAGGTGACCGAATTGAGACTCATCCACGATCACGCTCAAGCCCTCGTAGCCGCCGGGCTGTCGGACTAGGTGCTTTGGACGAAAAGCACTAGTCCTTCGGAAAGCACCTGATCCACGAGAAGCTTCTCCTCCGGCCTTCGGCCGGGGTGCCCCGGACGATCCCGCCGTCGCACAACCCTGTCTAGACCGTGACGTCGTGGACCTTGCTCACTGGGGGTGGCGGCTGCTGCGAGATATCGAAGCCATGGACTTCCTGCATCTGCTCAACAAACCACTTGCTAACCGCCGAATCCGACTGCGTCCAGCGCATCGGGGCTTCAGCATCATCAGCTTCGAAGTAGACGATGGCTAGCGTCCCGTCCGGAGTCTCCTCGTGCCAAATAGCTTGGCGGGTTATCCCAGCGTCTCTCAACGCCGCTTCGTATTCCTCACGCCGCGAACCGGCCAACTCGTCCATGACCTTGCGGTCCAGCTCCTCCTTCCCCGGCAGAACCGGGACCGCGAACACGATTTCAGCCATTAGATTCCTCCTGTTGTCGATCGTCGCGCGGCAGCCTATTAGAAGTGGTCGCTTTAGACGAAAGCTCTATCCCTCTGGCCCCGCAGGGCCTCAGCTAGACGGTGGCCTGGGATCCTCGCGGACCACGACCGTGTCAGCGATCGGGATGATCTCATCGACAGGAAGATCGGCAGCGCCCGCATGCTCATGATGTCGTCGGACATCTCCTCGCCGGTCTTGGTCGAGCGGGTCCGCGGCTTCTTCGAGCTCTTCGGGAGAGCGCTCCCGCCGGCAGGGTCATCGCCACCGTGCGAAACCGGGGACGAGGTAAGCAGAGAGGGCTTACAGCCTAAACCTCAAACGTTCGAGCGGATCAAACAAGCACGTTTCGACTTCAGTTCGGCCAGAAGTCGTCGACTTTCTCGACATCTGCTCCGAGGTCGTCCACCTTGATCGAGCACAGGATCACCTCGGCGTCTGAATCCGTGTCGTTGTGAATCGAGCGCACGGCGTGCGGCGCGATCCGGACGCTGCTCTTCGGCCCCACCTGGAAGACGTCGTCGCCGATCTTGAACGTCACGATTCCCGAGACGACGAACACGATCTCTTCTTGGGTGAAGTGCCGATGTCCGTGGCTGCCCCGCCCTCCCGTGCCTGACGGCATCAACCTCCAGGTGAAGGCCACCTGCTCCGCTTCGAGAGCGTCCGTGTAAAAGCGAAGCTCGCCGAAGCCCGGGTACGCCGCCATGACGTCGACCGCGTCCTCACGCTCGACGACGGAGTAATCACGGTCATTCACCCCGCCCATGCTCTCATAGAAGCGGTCGCTACACGCTCTCTTTATGGACGCCCCTTGATCTCAATCAGAACTCTGCGCTTCGTAGCGCTCGCCGAGGCGACCAGCTTCCTCGCGCTGCTCGTCGCGACCTACATCAAGTACGAGAACGACTCGCCGATCGGAGTAGAGATCCTCGGCCCGATTCACGGGGTTCTGTTCTTGGCCTATGTCGCTGTAGCGCTCGGTGTTCGCGCGTCCGAAGGGTGGAACAACCTCACGACCCTCGCCGTGCTGCTCGGGGCAGTTGTCCCGTTCGGCGGCTTCGTCGTGGACCGATGGCTAGCTCGGAATGCCGCTGAGGCTCAGAGCTAGAACGAAAACGGGTCGGCTCAAGAACCAGCCCGTCTTCCCACCTTTGGCCGTTCAGAGAGCTACTCCAAAACCGTTATAGGCGTTTTCTCGTCTATCGAGGGTTCGAATCCTGCATGCGCAGGCTACGTTCGCTTTCATGGCGACCGCCGACACCGGACCGATCCCGAGGCTCCCGATAGGAGTCGATGATGTCCGTGCTGCGGCTGAGCGGCTCGACGGGGTCGCACACCGCACGCCTGTTCTCACCTCCCCCGCCTTGGACGAGCTTGTCGGAGCCGAAGTCTTTCTCAAGTGCGAGAACCTGCAGCGCACGGGAGCCTTCAAGTTCCGCGGCGCCTACAACGCCGTCTCCCAGCTCGGCGCCCACGAGCTGGAGCGCGGCGTTTGCGCACCCTCGTCGGGCAATCACGCTCAGGCGCTGGCGCTTGCGGCTCGATTGCTGGGCAGCCCCGCGGTGATCGTGATGCCCGCGGACGCCCCGCGCTCGAAGCTCGAAGCGACCAGGGCACACGGCGCCGAGGTCGTCACCTACGACCGCTACCAGGAGGACCGCGAGGCGATCGCGTCAGCACTGGCCGAGGAGCGCGGGCTGACGATGATCTCTCCCTACGAGCACCCGGACGTCGTTGCCGGCCAGGGCACGGCCGCGCTCGAATTGATCGAGGACGAGGGTCACCTCGATGCGCTGATCGCGCCCGTGAGCGGTGGTGGCCTGATCGCCGGTTGCGCCACCCTGGCCAAGTCGCTGCTCGACGAGATTGAGATCGTCGGGGTAGAGCCCGAGCTGGGCGACGACACGCGCCGCTCGCTCGCGGCAGGTGAGCGCGTCTCGGTTCCGGTGCCGCGCACGATCGCCGACGGCTTGGCGGTCACGACGCCGGGAGAGCTGAGCTTTGCGATCAACCGAAGGCTCGTCGACGAGGTGGTGGCGGTTTCAGACGACGAGATCGCCACGGCGATGGTGGCCCTCTTCGAACACGCCAAGGTCGTCGCCGAGCCGAGCGGCGCGACCGCGCTGGCGGCCCTCACCTCGGGGCGGGCTTCGCTCTCTGGCCGAGTCGGCGTGATCGTCTCCGGCGGCAACGTGGATATCGAGCGCTTCAGGGAGTTGACCGAGAAAGCTAGAGTGGCTTCTCGCCGAAGAAGCTCGCCACCGGGGTGGCGTTGAAGTTCTCGATCTCCTCGTACCCCGCCTCCCGGTACATCCGCTCCGAGGAAGGCTGGCGCGGGCCCGTGTCAAGTCGCGCGACCCGGTAGCCGAGCACGCGGGCCGCATCCTCGAGGGCGACGAGCAGCTGTCGGGCAAAGCCCTTCCGGCGCTCGCCTTCAATCACGTACATGCGCTTGATCTCGCACACCCCATCGCCGAGGTCCTTGACCCCGCCGCCGCATACGGCCAGGCCGCCGGGATCGAAGCCGACCAGGAAGACCCCACCGGGCGGGCCGAGCTCGCGGGGCCCGGCTTTGGGCATCTCGGGCCCGTCGAGGACCAGGCCCGTATAGATCGAGGCGATCTCGTCACGCATCGCTTCGACGAGCGGGCGGGCGGGGTCCTGATCCAGCGGCACGGTGCGGAAGGTGAGGGCGATGCGATCCACGCTGACATTCTGACCGCGAGGGCATAGGCTCTCGGCATGACTTCTCCCGCGCTCACCGGTCACTGCGGCTGCGAGTCGGTCAAGTTCGAGATCGACGAGCCACTCAAGGCCGCGGGGTACTGCCACTGCACACGCTGCCAGCGCCGAACAGGCGGCGGATCTTCCGCGTCGGCCGTCGTGGCGCCGGGGTCCCTACGCCTGATCGCAGGCGAGGAGCTCCTGACGAGCTGGGAGCCCGACGACGGCTTCGCCAAGGTCTTTTGCAGCGCTTGCGGATCGGCCCTCTTCGGCCGAGCGCCCGGCAGCGATGAGATCTCCCTGGTCAGGCTCGGTGTGATCGACGGCGACCCCGGCATTAGGCCGCAGGGCCGCCAGTACGTCGCCTACGCGGCAGCTTGGGAGCCGATCCCCGACGACGGGCTTCCCTGCTTCGACGAGACCTTCCCCGCGCGCTGAGAAGGCACGAGCCCTGCTGCAGTCCCAGCCCCGCCTGATGGGCCGGTGAAGCGGCCACCTTCGCGCTAGACCTAGACCCATGGCGCCGTCGATTCCCGCCCTGCGCCCCCTGCGCTTTCGCGACTTCCGCTTGCTGTGGACGGGCCTTGCCGTCTCGCTCGCGGGCGACGGCCTGTGGCTGGTGGCCCTTGCCTTCCAGGTGATCGCGCTCGACGGCGGGCCCATTCAGCTCTCGTTCGCAGCCACCGGGTACAGCGTCGGGCTTCTCGCGTTCATGCTCCCGTCGGGGATCCTCGCGGACCGGCTTCCCCGCCGGCTCGTGATGCTCTCCGCCGACGTCCTGCGGGCGGCGACGGTCGCGGTCGCGGCCGTGCTCTCGCTCACGGGTGAGATCGAGCTGTGGCACCTCGTCGTCGCGAGTGG
>JALZIJ010000023.1 GCA_030860375.1 Actinomycetota bacterium
GTGAAGATCTCGAACTTCTTGTCGGCGACCGTGGACTCGATCTCGACGCGCTGACGGGTACGGAAGGCGTCCTCAGCCTTGTCGAGGAAGCGAAAGCCGGAGCGTCTTTGCAGTGCGAGCTCGGACAAGAACGGCGCCGTCTCGGGAAGCTGCGAGAGTGCGACCGTGAAGTGGTAGTACGTCGTGTCGCGGTTGCCCTTTGAGTCGGTAGAGGTCTCCTCGTAGGTATAGAGCGCAAGCGCGCCGGAGAGTCCGCCCGGCAGGAGGCCCGAGAAGATCTCGTCCGTGTAGCGGCGGTCACCCCTTTGAAGAAGCGGCGTGACGGGTGGAAGGCTGCTCTTCCCGCCGGTCCGCACGAGATCGCGGCCCTCGGCGTAGGCCGCATGGAAGTCGTTCGCCGCCTGACTCGAGGCGATGGCGAAGACAATGATGAGCGCGACCAGGAGCACGGCGCCCGCAGCGGCGGCTCCCACCGCAATCCCGGCGTTCGAACCCGCGACGATCAGGGCCGCGGTCGCGAGCAGCCAGGTGATCCCGAGCACCCATACGTTCCTGGCCAGTGCACCGAAGCGCCTGCCCCTGGTCGCCGACCGGTGAACGGGAGTCAGCTCCGGGGACGGCGCGTCGGTCACGAGCCCGCCGTCTGGAATGCCGGCGACCGACAGCTCTTCGGCACCCGGCGGCGGGGTGGAGATCGGGGCGCCGTCGCTCATCGCCGGGCAGCCTATCGCCTGAAATCTCCTCCCTGGCCGACTTGCACGTGCAACTGCCGTTGCAAATCTGGCCCTCTGTTGGGCGAGGCCCGGACTCCTGCCGGCTCTCTGAAACCCCCATTCTGAAGCGGAAAACGCGTCTTATAAGCCCCCCGTAGCAGTTCCGTCCGACGGACCGAGTCCAATCCCGCGGGCAACCTTGTGTTGCGAAGTGGGGCGTTGTGGGTTACTGTGGCGCTCAAGTTGACCGAAGGGCCGGGGCGCTGAGGCTCCTCCCACCTCACCGTCCCGGCCCCAAGTCTTCTTCTTCTTCTTCTTCTTCTTCTTCTTCTTCTTCTTCTTCTTCTTCAAGGCCTCACTCTTGCAAACACCTCTTCGACGAAAGAACCCAAGGACCTACCGGCACATGCTTCTTTCGCGGCTTACGCCCCTCAAGGATTAAATGGCCTTCCGCGGTCAACACGACCACAGCCTCGACGCCAAGGATCGTCTGACGATCCCGTCGAAGCTCCGGGCCCAGTTCGCCGAGGGGGTCGTTATCGCCGCGTCCTTTGATGAGTGCATCGAGATACACCCGGCTTCCGGCTTTGCGTCGTACGCCGCGCAGGTCCAGAGCGGGCTCAACCCACTCGGCGGCAAGGCGCGCATGATCCGCCGTCGGATTCATTCCGGCGCCCAGGATGAGCAGCTCGACTCAGCCGGCCGGGTGAAGATCCCGAAGCACCTGATCGAACACGGTGACCTCTCGGGCGCCTGCAAGATCGTCGGCGCCGACACGCATCTCGAGGTGTGGAGTCCCGAGCGCTGGGCCGACCAGTCCGCCGCGATGGATGCCGAGGCCGTCGCCGTGGCCGAGGAGCTCGCCGAATCCGACTGGCCGGCGCGCTGACCCAACGGATGGCCACACTCACTTACATGCCCACCGAGCACGTCCCAGTCCTTGCCTCCGAGCTCGTCGCTTTGTGCGACCCGCAGCCCGGCGAGCTTGCGGTGGACTGCACCTTCGGCGGTGGCGGCCACGCGAAGCTCGTCGCCGATCGGCTGGGGCCTACCGGCTCGCTCGTCTCTATCGACCGCGACCCGTCCGCCCGCGAACGCTTCACCGAGCTTCGCGACGAGCTCAGCTGCCCCGCCACGTTTATCGCGGGCGACTTCGCTGACGTCTTGCCCCAGCTTCGCTCTGACGGCGTCGTCGCCGACGTTGTCTACATGGATCTCGGCGTCTCATCGATGCAGCTCGACGCCTGGGAGCGAGGCTTCTCCTACTCCTACGACGCGCCGCTCGACATGCGGATGGACCCCACGCAGGCCTTGTCCGCACGCGACGTCGTAAACGACTGGCCCGAAGACAGGATCGCAGGGATTCTCCGCGAGCTGGGGGAGGAGCGGCACGCCCGCTCGATCGCTCGCGAGGTAGTCGCCCGGCGTCCCTTCGAGACCACATCGGAGCTTGTCGACGCCATTCGCGACGCCGTGCCGGCGGCGTACCGCTTCGGTCGTGGGCACCCCGCCAAGCGGACCTTCCAGGCGATTCGAATCGCCGTGAACTCTGAGCTTGAGTCGATCGATCGCGCCCTTCCCGCTGCCTGGGATCTCCTTCGCGTGGGTGGCCGCCTCGCGGCGATCTCCTTCCACTCGCTCGAAGATCGGCGCGTCAAGCGCTTTCTCGCGGAGCACGCGAGGGGCTGCCTATGCCCGCCCGAGTTGCCCGTCTGCGTCTGCGGGCACGAGCCCGAGGCAGAGCTATTGACGCGCCGAGCCGTGGCGCCCTCCGATGCCGAATCGGAGGCGAATCCGCGCTGTCGATCGGCTCATCTGCGGGTCGCAACAAAGCTTCACGGCGACGCATCCGCGCAGGAAGGCGCGGGGGTAACGCCGAACTGAGGTAATCGATGGCAGCCGCGGCAACAGCTCCAGCACGGAAGACGACGGCCCGCACGGCGGCCCCGGCACGGCGCATCGTGCGCCCGGTGCCGTCGCCTCGCAGACCCGCTGCCGCACCGCGGCGAGGCGCTGCCGGACCGCGCACAGGCTTCGTTCCGGTCGCGGTCGGAATCGTCGCGGGCATCGCAGATTCTGGCTTGGTCCTGGGCCTCACCCGGAGTCGCCTCTGGATCGGCGTCCTCGGCACTCTCTTGGTGGGCATCGTCGCTCTCAACGTGATGGCGCTTTCGTTCAACGCCCAATCGTCGAAGACGGCCGGGCTCTCGGACGAGCTTCGGGAGGCGAACTCGGCTCTTCGCGCCGACATTGCCGACGGCCTGTCGAACGAGCGCCTCCAGACGGCGGCGGTTCGCATCGGCCTCGTCATGCCTCAGGCCGCCTCGGCGCTGATGCTGACTCCAGACCCCGGCGATGCCGAGGCCGCTGCGCAAAGGCTTCGCCGCGGCGATATCACGCTCGGCTCGACATATGTGGTGCCGATACCGGAAGCATCCGTCGAACCCACGGCTGCAGTTGCGGTGACCGACCCCGCGGTGACGCCGGCGCCCACGACCGACCCCACGGCGATCCCGACGACAGGCACACCCACTTCGACAACGCCGATCGCTCCCGCCACGCAGGCGGCCCCGCTTGGGCCCGAGACTGGTGGCGGAGTCACGCCGTGAGCCTGGTCGACCGTCGCCTCGGCCTCCTCTTCGCCTGCTTCACGCTCCTCTTTTCCATTGCGCTCCTGCGCGCGGCATGGCTTCAGGCCGTCCAAGGCAGCGAGCTTCGCGCTGACGCGCAGAGCCAGCAGACCGAGGCGGTCACGATCCCCGGGGTGCGCGGCACGATCTACGACCGCACGGGCGACCGCGCCCTCGCCCTATCCGAGGATGCTGCCAGCGTCTTCGCAACGCCGTTTCAGATCAAGAACGCGCCCCAGGCGGCAGCGAAGCTGGCGGGTGCGCTTGACGAAGACGAGGACAAGATCCTCGAGCTGATCTCGAACCGGGAATCCGGCTTTTCCTACCTAGATCGCAAGGTTGACCTGACGACCGCAGACCTCGTCGAGGATCTCGGCCTTGACGGTGTCGGCCTCCTGCCCGACAGCCGGCGCGTGTACCCGGAAGGGGAGCTCGCCTCGCAGGTGATCGGCACTGTGGGCATCGACAATCAGGGCCTCACGGGCCTCGAGGCTGCCGAGGAGGACGTGCTCGGGGGCACCGACGGCGAGCGCATCGTGACGCACGACGCCCTGGGGGACGAGCTGGAGCGTTCGACGACGGACCCGTCCGCGGCCGGCTCCGACCTCACCCTCACGATCGACGCCTCGATCCAGGCCACGACCGAACGGGTGATCCAAGACATCGGCGAGACGTCGAAGCCGCTGGGCGCGACGGCGATCGTCATGGACCCTCAGACCTCGGAGATCCTCGCGATGGCGAACTGGCCGCGCGTGGACCCCTACAACCTCCAAGACGCGGCGCCGGACGACCTGACGAACATGGCGACGGGCTTCACATACGAGCCTGGCTCGACTTTCAAAGCCTTCACCGTTGCAGCCTCCATGGAGGAGGGCCTCGTCACACCGAACACCACGTTCGACCTGCCGCCGACGCTGACGGTTGCCGATCGCACAATTGAGGAGTCCCACCCGCGCGGTTTCGAGACGATGGACGTGTCGCGGATCCTTGCGGAGTCGTCGAACGTGGGCGCGGTCACGATCGGGCTTAACCTCAACGAAAAGCGTGGGAACGACGCGTTCGATGGGTGGATCCGCAAGTTCGGCTTCGGAGCGCCTACCGGGATCGACTTCCCAGGCGAGGAGCAGGGGATAGTTCTGCCCCCCAAGGAGTACTCGGGTTCGAGCATGGGCAACCTGCCGCTCGGCCAGGGCCTCTCGGTGACCCCGATCCAGATCGCCAACGCCTATGCGGCGATTGCCAACGGCGGGGTGTTGAGGACTCCCAGGCTCGTCCTCGAAGAGAACGGCAAGCCCGTGCCGGCCGATGAGGGTGAGCGCGTCGTGTCAGAGCAGAACGCTGCCCGCGTGCGCGAGATGCTCGAAGGCGTGCTCGAGGCCGGAGGCACCGCGGCCGCCGTCGAGGTGCCCGGCTATGTCCTCGCCGGCAAGACCGGCACCGCACAGAAGGTCGTGGACGGCGTCTACTCGGAAAGCGAGTACGTCGGCTCGTTCGTGGGCTTCGCTCCCGCGGAGGACCCGCGCCTGCTCGTCTCGGTGGTGGTCGACACACCCACGGTGGGGAGCTACTACGGCGGCACGGTGGCCGCACCGGCGTTTGCCGAGATCGCAGACTTCGCCCTGCCTTACTTGGGCGTCCCGCCGGACACGGATTAGGCGGCCGGCGGCCGGACGGCGCCGGACCCACGCCTAGAATCGCGGACAATGGAGCTCCGTGAGGTGCTGGAAGCCGCGCATGCCGAAATCGAGGGGGACCCGGCGACCGAGGTCGCGGGCCTCGCCCTCGACAACCGAAAGGTCGACAAGGGCACGCTCTTCTTCTGCGTTCCCGGCGCGACCGCCGACGGGCACGACTTCGCACCCGCCGCCATCGATGCGGGCGCGTCGGCGATCGTCGTCGAGCGAAGGCTCGGCCTCGGAGTCGCTGAGGCGCTGGTTCCAGACTCGCGCGCGGCGATGGCTCCTGCAGCTCTCCGCTTCTTCGGCGACCCGACCCGAGAGCTATCGGTCGCGGGCATTACGGGGACGAACGGCAAGACGACTACGGCCTTCCTCCTTCGCCACATCCTGGAGCACACCGGCATCCAAACAGGGCTCCTGGGCACCGTGAAGAGCGTGATCGGCGGCGTCGAGGCTGAGGTCGAGCGAACGACGCCGGAGGCAATCGACCTTCAGGCAACCTTTCGCGCCATGCTCGACGCCGGCGACCGCGCCTGCGCAATGGAGGTGTCCTCCCACGCGTTGATCCTCGGGCGCTCCCGAGGCATCAGTTTCAGCGTCGGCGTCTTTACAAACCTGACTCAGGATCACTTGGACTTTCACTCGGGGATGGAGGACTACTTCGCGGCGAAGCGCCTTCTCTTCGAGGGGCCGGACCGCCCCTCGATCGCTGTGGTGAACATCGATGATCCTTACGGCGCGCGCCTCGCCGAGGACGTCGCGGGCGACTATTCGGAAGGGCTCGTCACGTTCTCTGCCTCGGACGCCTCTGCAACCGTGCGGGCGATGGACGTCGAGTTCGACGTGACGGGTTCGCGCTTTCGGGTCGAGGGCCCCTGGGGCGAGGCTCGGGTGGAGATGCCGCTCCCGGGCGACTTCAACGTCCAAAACGCGCTCGCCGCCCTGGGCGCGGCAACGGCCCTGGGAGCCGACCCCCTTAAGGCCGCGCAGGCCCTCGCGGATGTCGGCGGGGTGCCGGGTCGGATGGAGCCGATCGACGCAGGGCAGCCTTTCGCGGTCCTCGTCGACTACGCCCACACCCCCGACTCGCTCGACAACGTCCTCCGGGCGGCGCGGCGCCTTACGCCCGAGCCCGGTCGCGTGATCTGCGTGTTCGGTTGCGGAGGCGACCGCGACCGCGACAAGAGGCCGATTATGGGCGCGATCGCGGCGCGCCTCGCCGACGTTGGCGTCGTGACCTCCGACAACCCGCGCTCAGAAGAGCCAGCATCTATCGTCGCCGAGATTCGCGCCGGCATGGAACGCGACGACGTGGTGGTCGAGGTAGACCGCCGCGCCGCGATCCGCCTCGCCCTCGAGCTCGCCTCCGCAGGCGACACTGTGGTCATCGCCGGTAAGGGCCACGAACATGGCCAGGAGTTCAAGGGGGGTCGAAAGATTCCGTTCGACGACCGGGAGGTCGCGCGCTCGGAGTTGGCGGGTATAGGTGAGAGCCGGTGATCGACCTCTCGCCAGAGCGCATCGTCGAGGCCGCAGGGCTTGAGATCCTCCGCGAAGGACCACAAGGGCGGCCCGCACGTGCAGTGGCCGACTCGCGCGCCGTCTCGGCGGGCGACCTCTTTTTCGGCCTTCCCGGCGCGAATGCAGACGGCGGCGAGTTCGCTCCCGGCGCTGTAGCGGATGGTGCCTGGGGAGTCGTCGCACGGCCCCAGCACGCACGCGCGGCTGCTCGCGAGGATCGGCTCGGATGGGTCTTCTCCTCGCATGAACCTCTCGACTCGCTTCAGGCGCTCGCCCGCGAGTGGCGCCGCGAGCTCGAGCCGCGCGTCGTCGGCATCACAGGCTCGACAGGGAAAACGTCCGTCAAGGACATCGCGCGAACGCTGCTTCCGTTCCGAACGCACGCGAGCCCGGAGAACTACAACACCGAGATTGGCCTCCCCTTGGCGATCCTCGCGGCACCGCCTGAAACCGAGGTGCTTGTGCTCGAGATGGCGATGCGCGGCATGGGCCAGATCGCGGAGCTTTGCGAGATTGCCGAGCCCGATCTCGCGGTGATCACGAACGTCGGTCCCGTTCACCTCGAGCTACTCGGAACGCTGGAGGCGATCGTCGAGGCCAAGGCCGAGATCCTCGGTGGTCTCGGCCCTGACGGGCGAGCGATCGTGCCCGCCGAAGCCGAGGCGCTCGAGCCCCATCTCGCTGAGGAGCTGAGCGTCATGACCTTCGGCGCGGGGGGCGACGTTCACGCAATCGATACCGTGGTTACCGGCAACTCGGCGGAGGTGCGCGTCGGCACGCCCTCGGGTGAGCAGCGCTTCGTCCTGCCCTTCGCCGAGAGCTACAACGTCATGAACGCACTCGCAGCGATCGCAATCGGCGTTTCACTCGGGGCCGACCCCGGTGCGATGGCAAGTCGGGCATCCGACGTAACCTTCTCGCGCCTTCGCGGAGAGCACCACGACCTCGCCGGCGGCATCACCCTCGTGAACGATTGCTACAACGCCAATCCGATCTCGATGCACGCTGCGCTCGAGAGCCTCGCCGAGATGCCCTCGAAAGGCCGCAAGCTGGCCGTCCTCGGGGGCATGGCGGAGCTCGGCGCCGATGCGGCTACATACCACCGCGAGATCGGCGCGCACGCGCGCGGCCTCGGTATCTCGCCGGTGATCGGGGTCGGCGACATGGCGCGCGACTATGCGCCCGACGAGTGGGCGGCCGATCCCTCTGCCGCCGCCGAGCTCGCCGACGGTTTGCTCGCGGAGGGCGACACGATCTTGGTCAAGGGCTCGCGTTCGGTGGGGCTTGAGCACTTCTCGGATGAGTTGATCGGGAGGCGCGGAAGTGCTTGAGGGGCAGATCAACCCCGTCGATCTGATCGACCGCGGCGAGGTCCTCATCGCCGGGATGGCGGCGATGCTTATCACCATCTTTCTCGGGCCGAGGTTCATCGACTACCTGCGGGTCAAAGAGTTCGGGCAGCAGATTCGGGAGGAGGGTCCGGAGGGGCACCACGCAAAGGCGGGCACGCCGACGATGGGCGGGCTGATCATCTTTCTCGGAATCGCGGTTCCGTACTTCGTGCTCTCAGACCGCGACACGGAGAGCCTCGCCGTCTTTGCAGTCGCTCTCGGCTGCGCCGGAATCGGATTCGCCGACGACGTGATCAAAGTGTCGAAGCGCCGCTCGCTCGGCCTTTCGGCGCGCTACAAGCTGATCGCGCAGATCGGCCTTGCGCTCGCGCTCTACTGGGTCGCAACGGAGGAAATCGGCCTCGAGACGACGATCCAGTCCCGCGTCTTCGGCGGCGAGATCGACGTCCCGGCGGTCGTGTACGTGGCCTTCATCTTTCTTGTCATCGCGGGCGCGTCGAATGCCGTGAACCTCACCGACGGGCTCGACGGTCTGGCCGCAGGGTCGTGCGCAATCGTCTTTCTGGCGTTCACCGCGATCACGATCACCTCGGGCCAGGAGGGCCTCGCGATCCTCTCGGCGTGCTTCGTCGGCGCCTCAGTCGGCTTTCTTTGGTTTAACGCCTTCCCTGCGTCGATCTTCATGGGCGACACCGGCTCGCTCGGCCTCGGCGGCGCGATCGGTGCTCTGGCCGTGATGTCTCAGACCGAGCTCCTCCTCATCATCCTCGGAGGGATCTTCGTGATCGAGGCGCTCTCAGTCGCGATTCAGGTCGTCTTTTTCAAGATGACCCGCCGTCGCGTATTCCTGATGGCGCCCGTCCACCACCACTTCGAGCTCTTGGCCTGGTCGGAGACGAAGATCATGCTCCGCTTCTGGATAGTCGCAGCGGTCTGCGCGGGCATCGGCTACACGCTCTTTCAGAACTCGGTGGGCTGACTCAAGTCGCCGAGTGGCGAACCCGAGGTCATGAAGGAGCACTTCCCGCACTCGCGATACTTGACCCGCGAAAACTTCGAAGCCCGCGGTTGCTGAGGGCTCAGGCCCTGGCCCCGGCTTGGGTCAGCTCAATCTCACGCTTGACGAAGCCGGCGACAGAATCGCGCATTCGCCCGCGTCCTAAGAGGCGTGCGAACGCACCGGAGGTCGGCCCCTCCAGGTAGAGCCGGTGGGTGATCTCCGAGCCGTTGGCAGTGGGCGTAACCCGGTGCTCGTGGCCGAAGCGGCAGCCCGGGAGCTTCGCCTCGTCGGTGAACAGGCGACCGGGTTCGAGCTCGACGACCTTGAACGCCATCTTGCCGCCGCGCTTGAACTTGACCGTCGCCTCGGTCCCCACCTCCAGTTCGCCGTGGAGCTCTCCAGAGGCGAGCTGATCGTTCCAGTCGGGCCACCGAGTGGGATCAGCCCAGAGCTCCCAGACCGCATCGGGAGGAACTTTCGCGGTGCCGGTGTGAGACGCCTCGAACATTGCCGGGCAGGCTAGCTTGACCGAGGGCAGGGGGTCGGTGCCCCCCGGCGAATCACGCTTCATGGCCTCGCCACGGGATCGACCGCCCCTGCCCGGGGGCCCCTATCTGGTTGTGGGGCTAGCGCGATCGGGCCAGGCGGCCGCGCGGCTTCTTGCCGAGCGTGGCGAGCGGGTGATCGGGGTCGACTCCGGCAAGCCTGATGGCATCGAGAGGTTGCGCGACACCGGCGTCGAAGTCCACCTGGATGGTGGAACGAGCGAATGGTTCGAGGAAGCGAGATGCGTGGTCAAGAGCCCCGGCGTTCCGCTCGAAGCTCCACCCGTTCGCCACGCCGTCGCGCTCGGTATCCCGGTCGTCGGCGAGCTCGAGCTCGCCTGGCGGCTTCTCCCCAACCCGTTCGTCGCGGTGACAGGCACAAACGGAAAGACGACGGTCACGGAGCTCCTCGGGCACATCTGGCGCACCGCCGGAGCTCCGGTAGCGGTCGCAGGAAACGTCGGAATGCCGCTGGCGTCGCTTCCGGGCAACATCGATCCGGCGGCAACCGTCGTTTGCGAGACATCCAGCTTTCAGCTTGAAGACGCCGTGGAGTTCGCGCCCGAGTGCGCGCTTTTATTGAATGCAACTCCGGACCACCTCGACCGCCACGGCTCCTTTGAGCACTATCTGGCCTCGAAGCTCAGGGTCTTCGCCTGCCAGGACGCAGACGATGTGGCGCTGGCCGACCGATCCGACCCGCAGGTCGCGCCGCTCGACCTGCCGGGTGAAGGTCGCGAGGTAGATGTCTCCCGAGCCGAGCTGAGCTTCGAGCCCGCAGGAGCTTGGATCCGCGGCGCGCACAACGCGCAAAACGCGCGCTTCGCGGCTGTCGCTGCGATCGAAATGGGAATCGATCCGGTCGCCGTCGAGGAGGGGATCGCAAGCTTTCCCGGCGTTGCGCATCGCCTCGAGCACATCGCCGATATCGACGGCATCTCATATGTGAACGACTCGAAAGCCACCAACGTCGCCGCGGCGGTGGCGGCGCTACGATCGTTCGACGGCGGGGTGCACGCGCTGATGGGCGGCTCGCTGAAGGGAGGGGGCTTCGAACTCTTGAGAGAGCCCGTGTCCGAGCGCTGCGCAGCGGTCTACCTCACGGGGCCGGCTGGCGATCCGATCGCGGCAGCCATTGAGCCGACCGAAGTCGACCTCGTTCGTTGCGTTGATCTGCCGGACGCGTTGTCCCGTGCGCACGCAGCGGCCGCGCCGGGTCAGACCGTCCTCCTCGCGCCGGCGTGCGCGAGCTTCGACGCCTACTCGGACTACGAGGCGCGCGGCGACCACTTCCGTGAGCTTGTGCGCGGGATCGGGGCAACGCTATGAGCACGGCCAAGGCCGGATCGCTCCCGAAGGCCGCTACGAAGGCGCGAACCAAGGCGAAGCCCGCTTCGAAGGCCAAGGCATCGCATCCGATCGAATACTCGATCCTGCTTACGACCACCCTCTGCCTGCTCGCGCTTGGCGTGGTCATGGTCTTCAGCGCAAGCTCAACGACCTCCCTTCTGGGCGACGCCGGCGACGGTGCCTTCTACCTCAAGCGAACCGCGCTTTTCGGCATCTTCGGCCTCCTCGCGCTTCGCTTCCTGTCGGTGAAGGGCCTCAGTGTCCTCCGGCCCCTCACCGTGCCGCTCATGGGGCTCTCGCTCTTCCTCCTCGTTGCCGTCATGGTCCCTGGCGTCGGCATCGAGGTGAACGGCGCCAAGCGCTGGATCGGCGCGGGCCTCTTCCAGATTCAGCCCTCCGAGGTGGCGAAGGTCGCCCTCATCCTCTACGGCGCACAGCTCTTGTCAACGCGGCCGAAGATGACGCGGTCGATCGGCGAGATGCGCCCTTTTCTCCTCGCGGTCGGGCTGATCTCGCTACTCGTGGTGATGGAGCCGGACCTTGGGACGGCGATGGTGTCCTGCTTCGCTGCCGCGTCGATGCTGGTGGTCGGCGGAGCACGAATGCGCGACCTGGGCATTCTCGGCACCGCGATCGGCGCCGTGATCCTCCTGGCGATCGTGATCGAGCCGTACCGGATGGAGCGGCTCACCGGTTTCCTCAACCCCGGAGCCGACCCCTCGGGCGCGGGCTTTCAGGCAAATCAGGCCCAAATCGCGCTCGGCTCGGGTGGGTTCTTCGGAGTCGGGCTGGGGGAGAGCCTCCAGAAGGCGTTCTACCTGCCCGAAGCTCATACGGACATGATCGCCGCGGTCGTCGGCGAGGAGCTGGGCCTGGTGGGGCTGGCGATGATCGTCGGGCTGTTCGGGCTCTTCGGTTACGCCGGCCTTCAAACCGCGAAGAAGGCGCGCGATCCTTACGCGAAGCTCCTTGCCGCGGGGCTCACCTCGCTCATCGTGATCCAGGCCGTGATCAACCTCTTCGCGGTGCTTGGCCTTGCGCCGCTCACCGGAGTTCCGCTTCCGTTCGTCTCATATGGAAACTCGAGCCTCCTCACATTGTTGGCGGCTGTGGGGATCCTCCTCAACATTGCGCGTGCGCCCGGTGCGAGACTGCGCGTCGTCAGTGGCGGTCGATCAACCACAACCCAGAGTCGCAGTAGCGGCGGGCGGGACAGCCGGGCACGTGGTGCCCGCGCTGGCAGTCGCCGACGCGCTGCGGGATAGAGGCGCCCTCGTCACTTTCCTCGGCACGGCGGACCGTGCCGAGGCAACGCTCGTGCCCGAAGCCGGCTACGAGATCGACCACCTACGCGTCCGCGGCATAGACCGCTCGAGTCCCTTTCGCGCCGCGGAGGCCTTGGGCCTGGCGGCGCGCGCCGTTCCCGCGGCGCGGAAGGCCCTGCGTGCGCGCGGTGCCCAGGTCGTCCTCGGCGGCGGCGGCTATGTCGCCGCACCCGCAGGCCTTGCCGCGAAGGCGCTGGGATTGCCTTTGGTCTTATCCGAGGCCGACCGCCACTTCGGCCTCGCCAACCGCCTCCTCGCTCGCCGCGCCCAGCGGGTCTGCCTCGCCTTCGCGATCCCGGGACTCGAAGGCGAGCGCTACCTCGTCACCGGCCGCCCTGTGCCGCGCGCCGTGATCGAGGCCGACCGTGACGCCGCGAGGACGCATTTCGGAGTCAAGTCGGATGAGCGCTGCCTCCTCGTCTTCGGCGGTAGCCAGGGCGCACTCTCTATCAACACCGCGGTCTTGGACGGCCTGCTCGAGCCCGCCCCGGGCTTTCGCGTCATCCTGATCAGCGGCTTGCGCGACTTCGACATGGTTTCTAGTCGGGTACTCGAGGCGGGGGCCGAGGATCGCTTCAGCGTGATCGACTATGTGCCGGATCTGGGCGATGCGCTGGCCGCATCAGATCTGGTCCTCGCGCGCTCGGGGGCGTCCGTGTTCGAGCTCGCGGCGGCGGGGCGAGGGGCGATCCTCGTTCCCTATCCCTTCGCGACCGGCCGCCACCAGCACTTGAACGCCGAGTGGATGGCGGGCGCCGGAGCTGCCGTGGTGGTTGAGGATTCAGAGCTCGACGGCCAGCGGGTGCGATCGCTCACGTCGGAAATCCTCGGGGATGGCGCGCGCCTTCGCCGGATGGGTGAGGCGTCCAGCTCTCTTGCGATGCCCGATGCTGCTGAACGGATTGCCCAAGAAGTCCTGGGCGCGATCGGAGCCGCACGATGAGTCGATCGGACTGGAACGGGCGAAAGCTCCATTTCATCGCCATCGGCGGCGCCGGCATGAGCGGGCTCGCGCTCGTGGCGCACCGGCTGGGCGCAAGTGTGTCCGGCTCCGACCGCGCCGAGTCCGGCTATCTCGAGCGCCTCCGGAGCGCAGGGCTCGAGCCTTCGGTTGGCCACGACGACCGCTCGCTGCCCCCGGACGCCGAAGTCGTGGTCTCGACCGCGATCGCCGCCGACAACCCCGAGCTCGAGCGAGCGCGCGATCGCGGCCAGCGAGTGGTCCACCGTGGCGCCCTCCTCGCTGAGCTGTGCGCCGCGGGCCGCCTGATCGCGGTGGCCGGTACGCACGGGAAGACGACCACCACGGGGATGATCGTCCACGCGATGAGGGCGATCGGAGAGGACCCGACCTTCTTCATCGGAGGCGAGCTTCCGGGTGCCGGCGAGGAAGGCGAGCCTGCAAACGCCGGGCTCGGCACTGGCGGGTGGGTCGTCGCCGAAGCCGACGAGTCGGATGCGAGCTTCCTCGAGCTTCATCCCGAGGTTGCCGTTGTCACCAACGTCGAGCTCGACCACCATGCGCGCTGGGGATCCCGGGCTGAGCTCTTCGGTGCCTTCGAGAAGTTCGCAGCGCCGGCCTCTGGCGCCGTCCTTGGTGCGGAGCCTGGGCTCGACGTGATCGCAAGCGCAGCGGGTCCAGGAACTCGCGTCGAGCGGTTCGATCACTCTTCGCCCGGCCCGGCCCCGCTCGAGCTCTCAGTGCCCGGTCGCCACAACGCCTTGAACGCCCGCGCCGCGCTCGCCGCCATCGGTTTGGCGGGTGCCGACGTCGATGGCGCCGCGACCGCGCTCGCCAACTTCCCAGGCATGCTGCGTCGCCAAGAGCTCAAGGGCACGCGAGCCGGTGCGCTCATCTACGACGACTACGCCCATCACCCAACGGAGGTCCGGGCGACGCTCTCAGCGCTTCGCGAGCTTCGGCCGAAGCGCCTGATCGCCGTATTCCAACCGCATCTCTACTCGCGTACGAAGGCGCTCTCGGACGAGTTCGGCGAAGCGCTGGCGGCAGCGGACGAGGTCGGCGTGCTCGACGTCTACGCGGCGCGAGAGGAACCGACGGGCCCGCTCGAAGGCGTGAGCGGTCTTCGAGTCGCGCGAGCAGCCGCCGACCATGCAGGAGGCAAGCGCGTCTTGTGGCTTGGCGACCGGGCGACGGCGGCACGGGTCCTGGCTCCGAGGTTGGAGGAGGGCGACCTTCTCGTCACGATCGGGGCCGGTGACATCTTCCGACTGGCCGAAGATCTCGTGGAGGCAGAGGTTTGAACGTGGAGCGCGACTATCCGCTCGCCCGCCTGACCACCGTCAGAGCGGGCGGGAACGCGGAGCTCTTCGCCCGTCCCGCATCCGAAGCGGAGCTGGTCGAGCTCCTCGCATGGGCAGCGTCGGAGGGTCACGGGGTCGAGATGGTGGGCTCGGGCTCGAATCTGCTCGTGGCGGACTCAGGCGTAAGCGGCCTCGTCTTAAAGCTCGATGGAGAGCTGACGGAACTCACTCAGGACGGCACCCGCGTCCTTTGCGGCGGCGGTGTACGGCTTCCCTCCGCAGCAGCCAAGGTGGCCCGCTGGGGCCTGACCGGGCTCGAGTTCGGAATCAACATCCCCGGCACGGTCGGCGGCGCGGTCCGCATGAACGCGAACGCCTACGGCGGCGAGCTCGCGGCGGTGCTGGAGTGGGTGAGCGTCTGCGGGCCCCGCGGCGCCGAGCGCCGCACTCCAGACGAGCTCGGCTTTACCTATCGCCACTCGAACCTCGCCTCTGGTGAAGTCGTCTCTCAGGCGTCGTTTGCGCTTTCCGAGGCCGAGCCCGATGCCGTCAAGGCAACGCTCGCGGAAATGCGCGGCAAGCGCCGTGAAGCGCAGCCCTCTGGCATCAAGACCTTCGGGTCGACGTTCAAGAATCCCGCTGACGCGGGTGCCGAGGGCCGAAGCGCCGGGGTGCTCTTGGACTCGGTCGGCGCCCGCGGCCTCGCAGTCGGCGGCGCCCGCTTCTCGCTCAAGCACGCGAACTTCGTCGAGAACACCGGCTCGGCAACCACCGCGGACATCCTCGCCTTGATGAGCGAAGGCCGCAGGCTTGTGCACGAGCGCTACGGGGTCGTCCTGGAGCCCGAGGTCCAAGTGCTCGGCGAGGCCGACTGGCCCGACGGCTGGCACCTGGAGGCTTAGACAACGGCAGGAGAGGTGCTCCGGCTCGCGAATGGGTGACGAATGGCCTCCTCGCGCCCGTCAACCCCCGCCGGCAGGCGCCGCTCCCAGGCGGGTCCTGGCCGCACGCGAGGCGCGAGCACCGTTGCAAAGGCAAAGGCAAAGCCGGCCAAGCCGAAGTCGGCCGGGAAGCCAAAGGCGGCAAAGCCGAAGTCGAAGCCCGTGAAGGCCGGCCCCAAGCGGACAAAGCCGAAGGCTCCAGGCAAAGCTCAGAAGCCTCGGTCCGGCGTGAAGCCCGGGTTGGAAGCCTCGCTCTCGAGCGCACTGACGATCGCCTTCTGCGTTGCGGTGATCGCCGCGGGCCTCGCGGCGGCCTACTTCGCCTGGTTTCGCGATTCCTCTTTCGTGCTCGTCGAGAAGGTCACCGTCGAGGGGATGGAGGGCCCAGAAGCCGAGACGGTTACCGCCGCGCTCACGCGAACTGGCTCCAAGATGACGACGCTCAATATCGACGACGGCGAGTTGGCCGCCGCGGTATCGAGATATCCCACCGTGGTGTCGGTCGACTCCGAGGCAGATTTCCCACACGGGCTGACGGTCAAGGTCGTTCCTCGCCCGCCCGTCTTGAATGCGACCGACGGAGGCCCGCCGGTTCCCGTCGCCGCCGACGGCACGCTCCTACGGGGAGTTGACGGTGCCGGGTTGGCTGTCCCGACCCTCGACGTGGCCGAGCTTCCCGCTGCGGGCAAGCTGACCGGCGAGCCGCTCGAGATCGCGCAGGTCGCGGGCGCGTCGCCCGATCCTCTGCGAGCCCTGATCGAAGACATTTCCCAAGGCGACAGCGGCATGATCGAGGTAACGCTGGAAGGCGACATCCCCGTGATCTTCGGCGACGCAGGGCAGGCCGAGGACAAGTGGGCTGCGATCGCCGCCATTCTCGCGGACCCCGAGGTGAAGACCTTGACGGACCTCGACGTGCGAGTCCCCGAACGCCCGTCGATCGGCGGCGCTGCTCCTGTTCAAAAGGGGAAGTAGGCGGACCCACCGACCCGCGGTCCGCAATCGGCAGCCGATGACCAACCTTCGAGTGCGAGCTGAGGGTTGAGGATTCATCCGTAACTCTCAAGTCCTTCTCGAGACTTGTGGCTTTGCATGATTCCATGCCGGATACGGTCCCTCGCGTTGACATGGGAACGACGATGTCGTACCGTCGCCCTCAAGTCGAGGCATCCTTTCCAGCGAAACGCTCTAGTATTGGTTCAGCCTCGGACGGAACCTGTAAAGCGACCGACCCACGACTAGAGCCCCGGGAGACAGGCGAAAACGAACATGATGGTTGAGTCCTCTTACTTGGCAGTGATCAAGGTCGTGGGCGCCGGCGGCGGTGGCACCAACGCTGTCTCGCGCATGGTCGACGCGGGCCTGAAGGGCGTGGAGTTCATCGCCATCAACACTGACGTCCAGGCGCTTCAGTCCTGCGACGCCGACATCAAGCTTTCCATCGGACACAACCTCACCAAGGGCCTTGGCGCCGGCGCCAATCCGGACGTCGGAGCGGGTGCGGCAGCAGAGTCGCGCGACGAGGTGAAGGAGGCGCTCAAGGGCGCCGACATGGTCTTCGTGACCGCGGGCGAGGGCGGCGGCACCGGCACCGGCTCGGCCCCGGTGATCGCCGAGATCGCGAAGGAAGAGATCGGCGCGCTTACGGTCGGCGTCGTCACCAAGCCGTTCGAGTTCGAAGGCCAAAAGCGGATGCAGCAGGCGACGGAGGGCATCGACGAGCTTCGCGCCAACGTCGACACGCTGATCATCGTTCCCAACCAGAAGCTTCTCGAGATCGTCGAGCGCCGCACCACCGTCCAGGAGGCGTTCCGGATGGCCGACGACATCCTTCGCCAAGGCGTCCAGGGCATCACCGACCTGATCACGACGCCGGGCCAGATCAACCTCGACTTCGCCGACGTGCGCACGATCATGTCGAACGCAGGCTCGGCCATGATGGGAATCGGCACTTCTTCAGGCGAGAACCGCGCGATCGATGCCGCCACGCAGGCGATCTCCTCGCCGCTGATGGAGCAGCCGATCAAGGGCGCGACCGGAATGCTTCTCAACATCACGGGCGGGGACGAGCTCAACCTCCACGAGGTGAACGAGGCCGCGAACATCGCGGTCGAGGAAGCCGACTCTAACGCCAACGTCATTTTCGGCACCGTCATCGATCCGTCGATGGGCGACGAGGTCCGCGTAACCGTGATCGCCACCGGCTTCGAGGGCCTCGAGACAAGGGCCCGCGAGCCGCGGCGCGTCCGTGAGCGGGGCGTCCGCCGCTCGGTCAACTCGCTCGGCGACCGCGAGCGCCGCGACCTGACCGTCGGCGACGGGGACATCGACGTCCCCGACTTTCTCCGCGACTAGTCGCGGGTCGATTTCCGCCCGCCAGCCGCACGATCCGCGACCCGCACCCAAACGGCCCGCGTCGCGGGTCGATTTCCGCCCGCCAGCCGCACGATCTTCGACCCGCGGTTCGGGTTTCCGGAAGTGCCGATGGCCCCAGATACGCTCGGCGCGTGAGCGAGCTTCGCCGCACGCCCCTCTACGACGCCCACGTCGCCGCCGGCGCGCGGCCCGTCCCGTTTGCCGGCTGGGAGATGCCCGTGCAGTACGAAGGGGTGGGGGCTGAGCACCTCGAGGTGCGCTCGGGCTGCGGAATCTTCGACGTCTCCCACATGGGTGAGATCGAGACCTCGGGGCCGAGCGCGGCCGAGCTGCTCCAGAGGCTCCTGTCGAACGACGTCTCGAGGATCGACGTCGGCGGGGCCCAGTACTCGGTGCTCTGCCGCGAGGACGGCGGCGTGCTCGACGACCTCTTCACATATCGCCTCGCAGACGATCGCTACCTGACCGTCACGAACGCCTCGAACCACGAACGCGACCTCGGATGGTTCGAACGCCACGCCGGCGACTTCGATTGCGCTGTCGAGGATCGCCTCTCGGACTGGGCGATGATCGCGGTCCAGGGCCCCGCCGCGCGCGGCCTCCTCGAAGGTCTCGTCTCCGGCGAGCTTCCGAAACGCTTTCGCACCGCCACCATCGAGGTCGCCGGCGCGGACTGTCTGGTTTGCGGAACCGGCTACACGGGCGAGGACGGGGTCGAGATCCTGTGCGCGCCCGGCCACGCGCGCGAGCTTTGGGACGCCCTCGCCGACGCCGGCGCAACGCCCGCCGGGCTCGGCGCGCGGGACACACTGCGCATGGAGGTCTGCTTTCACCTCTACGGAAACGACCTTTCCGAGGACCGCAACCCGATCGAGGCCGGCCTCGGCTGGTGCTGTAAGGAGGAGACGGGTTTCATCGGCGCGGAGCCAATCGCCGACGCGCGTGCAGCGGGCACCCACGAGCGGCTGGCGCCGTTCGTCCTGCCCGATCGAGGGATCCCGCGCCAGGGCAACCCGGTGGTGGATGTCGACGGCGAGGAAGTCGGCGTCGTCACGTCCGGCACCCACTCGCCGTCGCTCGGTTGCGGGATCGGGATGGCGTACGTCCGCAGCGAGCTTGCCGAGCCCGGCACTGCGCTTGAGATCGACGTTCGCGGCAAGCATCGCGCCGCCCGCATAGAGTCACGCCCGCTCTACGACCCCGCCCGCGCCAGCTAGACACAAGGAGGAACCCGATGGCCACCGAGGAGACCTACCCCGAAGACCTGAAGTACCACGCCGAGCACGACTGGGCCCGGATCGACGGCGACGTCGCCACGTTCGGAATCACCTGGTATGCGCAGAACTCACTGGGCGAAGTCGTCTTCTTCGAGCCGCCCGAGGCCGGCGCCACCGTCTCCAAGGACGAGGTCTACGCGGAGGTCGAGTCCGTCAAAGCCGTGTCCGACGTCTACGCGCCGCTGTCGGGCGAGGTGGTCGAGGTGAACACTGCCGCCGGCGAGAACCCCGAGATCTTGAACGAGGACCCGTACGGCGACGGCTGGCTCGCCAAGGTGAAGCTGTCGGATCCCGCCGAGGCGGACTCCCTGATGAGCGCGGCTGAGTACGCCGAGCTGATTTCGGACTGACCGAGCGGCGCGCCCTCAGTTGGGCGAGATCAGCACGACGCTGATCTTGGCCTCGTCGTAATCGATATCGCCTGCGTTCTCGGTGCAGTCGATCCCGAACGAGCTCGACCCGGCCGGGAGCGGTGGCGTGATGCCGTTCAACGGGATAAAGGGGGAGTCGCTGGAAAACGCCGGAACCGTGCTGGCGGGTACTGCGCCCACGGTGCTCGTCCCGAGCCGGCAGAAACCCGCTCCGCTGCCGGTAGCGCGAATCCGTCCTACCAGCAGAGCACGAGCCCCCGACGCGGGGACCGTGATCGAGACCGATGCGCAGGCCACGAACGTGGTGCTGTCCGGATTGCACGTGCCTTCGGTCGAGTCGCGCCCGAAGCCTCCGATCAACGCCGACGGCACCTGGCCGAGCGTCGCCTCGTCGATGTCGGCGCCGCCGAGGGCGTTGTCGCCCACGTGGAAGCCCGTGACCGAGCCGGCGGCCATGTCGTTGCCGGTGAGCGAGTTGTCCGCGACATCGTCGCCCGTCACCGCCTTGCCGTCCCTGAGGTCCCTCGACTTCAGCGAGTCGTCCTTGACCGTTTGAGGTTGTCGATGCCGTGGTTGAGCTAAGCGCTCGGGTCCTGCACATCACCGAGCTAAGACTAAGGAAGAGTCTTCCTTTTAGTATGCTTTCTGCCTATGGCCCTGAACATCAAGGACTCCCAAACCGACCAGCTGGCCCGCGAGTTGGCCGAGGCGACCGGCGAGACGATCACAGGCGCCGTCTCCACGGCCGTCCGCGAGCGTCTGGAGCGAGTTCGAGGCCGGGCGAGCAAAAGGAGCATCGCGGACGAGGTGAACGAGATCGTTGAACGGTTCGCGGCGCTGCCGGTGATCGACGACCGCTCTCCGGACGAGATCATCGGCTACGACGAGCACGGCTTGCCCACCTGATGGTCCTAGACACTTCCGCCATCGCGGCGATCTTTCTCCGAGAGCCCGAAGGTGAGGAGTTCACGAGCGCCATTGAGGCGGATCCGAGGCGCCTGATCTCCGCTGCCACCTTGGTCGAATGCTCGCTCGTCTTGGAGGGCCGCGCGGCCGACGCCGGCGGCAGGGAGCTGGATCTGTTCTTACATCGAACACAAACGGGTGTGGTATCCGTCGACGCCGAACAGGCAGAGGCAGCTCGCTCTGCTTGGCGTCGGTTCGGCCGAGGTCGTCACAGCGCGGCACTCAACTTTGGGGACTGCTTCTCTTATGCACTCGCGCAGGTCAGCGGCGAGCCCCTGCTATTCAAGGGCGCCGACTTTGCCCGCACCGATGTCGTGCCAGCCCTGTCCTCATCCTGACTACGACCCGAACCGCGCCGGACGGCGCCCTAGGATCAAGCGGATGTCCCGCTACACCTCGGCAACCGACTCCGACCGCGAGGCGATGCTCGCCGAGATCGGGGCTGAGTCGATCGAGGAACTCTTCGAGCAGATCCCGGCGGAGGTGCGCCTCGACCGCCCGCTCGATCTGCCCGACGGTATCTCCGAACAGGACGTTTTCGAGCACCTTCGCTCGTTGGCGGCGCGAAATGCCGACGCTGATTCGGAACTCTGCTTCCTGGGAGCCGGGATGTACGACCACTACGTGCCGGCGATCGTCGACGCGATCCTCTCGCGCTCCGAGTTCCTGACGCCGTATACGCCGTACCAGCCCGAAGTCTCCCAGGGCGGCCTCCAGGCGATGTTCGAGTTCCAGACATGCATGTCGGAGCTGACGGCGCTGCCCGTATCCAACGCCTCGATGTACGAGGGTCCCTCCTCGGTGGCCTCGGCTGCCTACCTGGCGCTTGGTGCGAAGAAGGGCCGGCGGAAGCTCCTCGTCTCGCGCGGGCTCCATCCTCACAGCCGCGAGACGCTTGCGACCTACGCCGAAGGCTTCGGCGCGGAGATCGTCGAGATCGGGCTCGACGGCGGTCTCACGGACTCGGACCAGCTTGCCGCGGCGCTCGACGATGAGACGGCCGCCGTCTTCGTCCAAAACCCGAACTTCCTCGGCGGGATCGAGGATCTCCAAACACTCTCTGCAGCAGCGCATGAGGCCGGCGCGATGGCGATCGCCTCAGTTGACCCGATGACCCTGGGCGTTCTCAAGCCCCCGGGCGAGTGCGGGATCGACGTTGCCGTGGGGGAGGGCCAGCCACTTGGTGGGCGCCTTGACTACGGGGGCCCGTCCTTCGGCTTCTTCTGCGCGACCGAGGAGCACATCCGCCGCATGCCCGGCCGCATCGCGGGCGAGACGACCGACGTCGACGGGCGCCGGGGCTTCGTCTTGGCGCTTCAGACCCGTGAGCAGCACATCCGCCGCGAGAAGGCCACCCACAACATCTGCACATCGCAGGCGCTCATCGCGCTGGGCGGTGTTCTTCATCTCGTCTGGCTTGGCAAGCAAGGCTTCGTCGAGCTGGGCGAGCTGATGGTCCGCCGTACGGCCTACGCGCGCGACGCGCTTGCCGCCATCGATGGGGTCGAGCTTCTCCACGACGCGCCCGTCGCACGCGAGTTCGCGGTCCGACTCGATGCGCCCGTCCAAGCCGTGCTCGACCGTTGCGCCGCCGACGGGATCGCCGCGGGCTACCCGCTCGGCCGCGACTTTCCGGAGTACGAGAACGGTCTTCTCGTCGCGATCACCGAGCGGCGCTCAAAGGCGGACATCGACCGTCTCGCTCGCTCGCTCGAAGCGGCCACCGACGCCGCGGGTGGCGTCCGCGAGAAGTCCGAGGCTGCCTCGTGAAGCCGCCGCGCACCGCTGAGGTGCCGACGCCGATGCAGCGCGACTCCGCCCGCACGATCTTCGAGCGTTCCGTCGAGGGGCGGCGCGCCGCGGTGACGCCCGAGTGTGATGTTCCGGAAACGCCTCTCTCAGAGCTGATCCCGCACAGCCTCCTCCGCGACAAGCCCGCGGAGCTACCGGAGGTCTCCGAGCCCGAGATCGTCCGTCACTACAACCGCATCTCGCGCCGGAACTTCGACCTCGATACGGGTCCCTACCCGCTCGGCTCCTGCACGATGAAGCACAACCCGCGCCTGAACGAAAAGGTCGCAGCGCTCCCAGGGCACGCGCGCCTTCATCCCGCTCAGGATCCGAAACGCGCGCAGGGTGCGCTGGAGCTCATGTGGAACCTCGAGCGCTCCCTCTCAGAGCTGACAGGGCTCCCGCACGTCTCCCTGCAGCCGTCGGCGGGCTCGCACGGGGAGCTGGCGGGCCTGCTCCTTACTCGTGCCTACCACGAAGACCGCGGCCAAGAGCGGACGAAGGTGCTCACGCCGGACACGGCCCACGGCACGAACCCGGCGACAGTGACCATGGCGGGCTATGAGGTCGTGAAAGTCGCGACGGCCCCGGACGGGGGCGTCGACGTCGACGACCTGCGCTCGAAGGCCGACGACCAGGTCGCCTGCCTCATGCTCACGAACCCGAACACGCTCGGGATCTTCGATCGCAACATCCGCGAGATCGCCGAGATCGTCCACGACGTCGGCGGCACCCTTTACTACGACGGCGCCAACCTGAACGCGGTGATGGGCTGGTCGCGACCCGGCGACATGGGTTTCGACATCGTCCATCTCAACCTCCACAAGTCGTTCTCGCAACCGCATGGGGGAGGGGGCCCCGGCGCCGGCCCGATCGCGGTCTCGGATCGCATCGCGCCCTTCCTGCCGGTGCCGCGCATCGTCCGCCACGAGAGCTCGAACGGCGCCGGTCCGAGCTTCGACCTCGAGCACGCTTCAGAGAAAACCATCGGCAGGATGCGTGGCTTCCAGGGGAACTTCGGCGTGTTCGTCCGCTCTTACGCCTACATCCGCTCCCTCGGTGGCGACGGCCTCCGTGAAGCATCCGAGACTGCGGTCCTGAATGCCAACTATCTGTTGGCCAAGCTTGGCAAGGGGCGCGCCGGCAAGCACCTGCCCCTCGCCTTCGGCGAGCGCTGCATGCATGAGTTCGTCCTGACTGGGGATCCAGCGAAGCGAGAGCTCAAAGTGAAGACGCTCGACATCGCAAAGCGCCTCCTCGACTACGGCTTCCATCCGCCGACGATCTACTTCCCGCTGCTCGTCGACGAGGCGCTTATGTTCGAGCCGACCGAAACCGAGACGCGTGAGTCGCTCGACGAGCTCGCCGAGGCGATCGACTCGATCCTCGCCGAAGCAGAAGAAGACCCCGAGATCCTGACCCAAGCGCCCTACACAACACCCGTCCGTCGCCTCGACGAGGCAACTGCCAGCCGCAATCCGGTGATCCGCCAGCCGCTGTAGGGATGGCCACGGGCCGCGCCGGCCCTTATCCGCAGCATCTCGACCAGTTCGGCCGTGCGGTAGAAGGGGTCAGCAACAACCGCGCCATCAGTCAGGGAGATCGCTGCGCGCACGTCACCCGAGACCTTCGCGACGAGAAGCGGTCCGACGGGAAGCTCACCTGTGTCGCGGCCGGCGACGCGGGCGAGGTCGCCCATGTCCTCGGTGCGCGCGGCACGAATCGTGATCTCTGCTGAACCGGTGTGTGTGACCTGCGACATCGCTTACTCCTTGTCTTATATGGGCCAAAGCGTCAAAAGGGGCGTTTGTTTCCTTGACAGGTCATACGTTAGCGCCTATACTCGCGTTTGCAATGTCCTACAAGAAGCAATTGATCGGGCTTCGCGCAGCCGATCGCGGCGAGGAGCGAGACAATCGCTCGGGCGTGACGGCTGCGATCGTCGAGATCTTTGAGGCGGCGATTACCGGCGGCGAGCTCGGTCCCGGAGGGAAGCTCCCTCCGACGCGACAGCTAGCTGAGTTGACGGGGGTAAACCACCTCACGGCAGCGCGCGCTTACCGCCAGCTCGCCGAGCGCGGCTTGGTGAGCTCCAAGGTCGGCAGCGGCACCTTCGTGCGCGCCGCGGCCGCCGCGATCCCCGGCTCGGCCAGGGTCAAGGACTCGATCGCTTGGCAGCGTTACGTCCTGCCCGAGTTCGAGGAGACCTATGGCGATCGCGTCCTAGCCGAGATGCACTCGCACGTCCAGACCGAGGGGCTGATCCCGCTCTCCGTCGGCTACCCCTCGGAGCGCATCTTCCCGATCGAGGAGATGCGCACGGCAACGGAAACCGTGATGCGCGAGCAGCCCGCGCGTGCGCTC
>JALZIJ010000036.1 GCA_030860375.1 Actinomycetota bacterium
CGACGTAGGCCATGTAGGCCCCGAACGTGAGGAGATCACCGTGTGCGAAGTTGGTCAGCTTGAGAATGCCGTAGACGAGAGTGAGCCCGACCGCGCCCATTGCGACGTAGGACCCAGTCGAAAGCCCGATCAGGCCAGTTTGCGCAACTTCCCTGAGT
This sequence comes from Actinomycetota bacterium, assembly GCA_030860375.1. Taxonomy (GTDB): domain Bacteria; phylum Actinomycetota; class Thermoleophilia; order Solirubrobacterales; family 70-9; genus JALZKA01. The sequence goes on from JALZIJ010000036.1 coordinate 159, forward strand.
CCGTACTTCACGGTCAGGGCGACTCCGATCCCGATCACGATCCCCAAGGCCACGAGCGCGCTGTGGCTGCCAGCCCAGGCTCTGGCTCGCGCGAGGGCCCCGTCGGATTCGGTCGTGCTCAGGGTGCCGGCCTCCACTGCGCCGATCCTATGCCTTCGGCCCGAGGCTTGACCACACGTCGAGCTTGCGCGCAACGAGGCCGATCACCGCGTCGGTGAACTCGGTTGTTCCAGAATGGCCTCCGAGGTCCGGCGTTCGCGTCCCTGCCGCCACCGTCTCGAGGACCGCCTCATACACAGCGCGCGACTGCGTGTCGGCACCGCCGTAGTGAAGGAGCGCGGCTACCGCGAGGATCATCGCCATCGGATTGGCGATGTCCTTGCCCAGCAAGGCGGGCGCGGTGCCGTGCGGCGCCTCCGCCATCGCAGCAGAGGGCTTGAGCTCCGAGTCCAAAGCGAGCAGCACGGACTCAGCGCCCGCGATCGACCCGAAGAGCGGCAGGACGAGGTCTGAGAGAAGGTCGCCGTCGCGGTTCAGGCAGGGGATCACGAGGGGCTCTGAGGCGGCGCCCGAGACGAGGCCGGCAAGGGTCGCATCGATCAGGACGGGCTGGTAGGCGATGCCGGGGTGGCGCTCGGCCGCAGCATCCATCTCCTCCTTCAACATCCCTTCGTAAACCGGGCTGACGGTCCACTTCGGACCCCCGTAAACGCGCCCGCCGATCCGGTCCGCCTCGCGAAACGCGTACTCGGCGACGGCTGTGCAGTCACCACGCACGATGCGCTCGGTGCGAAACGCGACCTCGTCGGCGCCTTCGCCTTCGCGCCACTGCTCGGCGCCATAGGCGTCGCCCACGGCCATCCGGCAAACCGAGATCGGGTGGTGGACGCCCGCCACCGGCGTCACGCCGGGGATGCGCCGTCCCGTCCGCATGATCACCTTGCCGGCGATCGCCTCGCGCAGGATGCGATTCGGGCTGCCGACGTCGTCGGCGCCTTCCGGCGTGATCGTCGCGGCCTTGAGCCCCAGGCCGGTCTCCGCCATCCGGTTCGCTGCCTCGGTAACGACCTCGTTCTTCGTCGCCCGCCGGTTCTCGAGCGAGAGGTCGAAGCACTCGACCTCCAGATCCAGGCCAAGGGCATCCGGGTCGAGCACGCGCAGCGACTGGGCGAGGAGCTCGTGCCCGGTCTCGTCCCCGTCGAGCGCAACAATGCGAAGCGGCTCCATGAACCGCGAAGCTACCTCATGGACAATATGAGCGACGCGAGTCGCGAATCAAGCATGTGCTGATGGGTATATGAGCGCTGAAACCTGCACCTGGTGCGGCGAGGCCGTCGAGGCCGGCGACGGCTTTCGCGCCTTCGAGCCGGCGGGGGAGAAGAGCGCCGTCTTCTGCCGCCTCGAGCATGTCGTGCCCTGGGGCATCCGCGGCGCCCGCTGGGACCCCGGCGAGTTCACCGAGGCCGAAGGAACCGACAGCCCGTCGCAGTGCTCGCATTGCGGAGGGGCGCTGGGCGAAGCCCACGTCCTGCTCGTGCGCCACCGCGACGCCCACCGCATCCCCGACGGCTTCTGCTCATCCGACCACATGGTCGAGTGGGCGAAGGCCGGCGGTCGCTGGGCGCCCTAGCGCGCAAGTCCGCCGCTTCTGCGTCGATCCACACCCTCAGTCAGGGTGCGAGCGAGATCAGTTCGGGTTGGTGCGAGGGGACGGCCTAGCGAGCGTTCTGAGCGCACTCGATGCAAAGGGCGCTCTCAGGCGCCGCGTGGAGCCGACCGGCGACGATGGGCTTGCCGCAGTTGTCGCACATCCCGTAAGTGCCCTCGTCGAGCTTCTCCAAGGCGCGCTCGATGCGTTCCTTGATCCCCTGTAGGTCGTTGGCGATGCCGACGTCCGTGAATCTGCCGATTGCCTGCGTGGTGCCGTCACCCACTCGCTTGCCGAACGAGATGCCCGCGTTGCCCTCCGGCGGCTTCGTCAACTCGGCGATCTCAGCGTCGACCTCGGACAGCCTCATTCGAAGCCGGCTCTCGATCGCATCCAGATCTAGCTCTTCTGCCATGGAGAGATCGTGGCAGGAAGCTCTCTGAAGCCGGGCTACTCGTACTGGAGCGACTCGATCACGTCGAGGCGCGATGCCCGGCGGGCGGGGCGGATTGCCGCGACGACTCCAAGCACGATCGCAGCGATCAGGACCACGAAGGGCAGCGCGATCGGGACGGAGAGGATCAGGCCTTCGTCCTTCAGCGCCTGGACCGCCGCGATTGCAAGAAGGAGGCCCACCACGGCCCCCACGATCGTCCCGAGGAGCGAATTGATGACCGACTCGTAGCGCACCATCCGCCTGACCTGTCGGCGTGAGGTGCCGATCGCGCGGAGCATCCCGAGCTCGCGAGTGCGCTCGAGGATGGTGAGTGCCAGCGTGTTGACCACGCCGAAGATCGAAACGATCACCGACAGCCCGAGCAACACGTAGATCAACGAGACGAGCTGGTCGAGCTGGTCCGCCTGGTCTTGCTTGATCTCAGCCTGGTCGCGCGTTTCGGTGTCCGGAAATCGATCCTCGAGGAAGCCGTCGACTGCCGCCCTCGTCTCGCCGGCGTCCACGCCCTCGGCATAAGTGAGAAGCACCGTCGCGTCGAAGCGGGCGCCGAGGTCGTCCCGCGCGGTCTGGCGCGAGATTGCCAGCGAGTCGATGATGATGCCGGTGGAGTCGTCAACGCTTCCGACGACGGTGACCCGGAGCTCGTCACCCGCAGGCCCCGTGAGGCTGAGCCTGTCGCCGACCTCGACCCCGTTATCCCCAGCCCACCCGACCTCGACGATTGCTTCGTCGGGTTCGAGACCCGTAAGTGTCTCGTCTGATCCGTCAGCCCACTCGAAGATGTAAACCTGGCCTGCAGTTTCCGGCTCGAGGCCGGTGATCAGCTCATCACTGGCCGTCTCCTTGATCCCGGCGGGCAGGCCGATGGTAGGCGCGACAACGCCAATGCCGTCGATCTTTGCCACCTCGTCGGCAATCCGGTCCGGGACCGGGGAGAACCCGTCCTTGTTGAGGATCGCGAGGTCGCCAGCAAGCTGTTCGTCGATCGAATCGTTGATTGATGCCTTGAGCGACGCCGAGAACACACCGACGAAGACCACCAGAGCAACGCCGATCATCAAGGCCGCCGCCGTGGTAGCCGTGCGTGACGGCTCGCGCTGCGCGTTCTCGCGCGCCAGCATTCCCGT
>JALZIJ010000072.1 GCA_030860375.1 Actinomycetota bacterium
TCGCGGTGCCCTTCATGCGCGTCTGGTGGGGGCTTCGGATCGAAGGTGAAGAGCACGTGCCAGCCGAGGGCGCGGCGATCATCACACCCAACCACAAGAGCTTCTTCGACTCGTTCTTCCTCGCCGCAGCGACGAAGCGCCCGCTTCGCTTCATGGGCAAGTCCGAGCTGTTCGAAGGACGAAAGGGCAAGCTCCTCGTGCACCTCGGGGCCTTCCCCGTTCTTCGCGGCCAATCCGACGCCGAGGCGCTGGAGACCGCTCGCGTGATCCTCGAACAGGGTGAGCTCCTCTCGCTCTTTCCCGAAGGCACACGAGTCCGCGACCCGGACGCGCTCGGGACGCCGAAGCGCGGGGCGGTCCGCCTGGCGCTCGAGACCGGGGCTCCCTTGATTCCCGCCGCGATCACCGGCACGGAAAAGCTCTTTGCCGGCCCTGTGCCAAGGCCGCGGACCGTGCGGGTCGCCTTCGGCGAGCCGGTGCCGGTGGCTGAGATCTCAGCGACGCCAGAGGCTGCGGCCGAGCTCCTGGACGACGAGCTGTGGCCGAAGGTCTCCGGCGAGTTCTCCCGCCTTCGCGCGCATCCCGGCTTGATCGCCGCCGGTCTTGCGGCCGCCGGGATCGGCGCGGGTGTCGCTGTCCGCCGCCGCCGTGCCAAAGCTCGCAGGCCATGGTGGCAGAAGCTGGGCAAGCGATGAGCGCGCGGGCTGAGTGTGAGCAAACCGCAAGGTGCCAGGTACCTCGCAAGACGCTAATAGTCGATCTGCGGGCGTAGAATCAGTGTCGTGAAGCCGCCCGTCGGAGCTCCTGTCGACCGCATCCACGTGACGCGCTCGCGCGCGAAGCCTGGCGGCAAAGCGATGAAGGGCGGGCGGCCCTTCCGCGAGCGAAAGCCGCCGTGGCTCAAGGTGCCCGCACCCGGTGGCCCGACCTATCGCAAATTGAAGACGGCGATTGCCGACGACAACCTCCACACGGTCTGCGAGGAGGCCGCGTGCCCGAACGTGGGCGAATGCTGGGAGCGCGGCACTGCGACGTTCATGATTCTCGGTGACGTCTGCACCCGGCGATGCGGCTTTTGCAACGTGCAGACGGGTGTGCCGACTTGGCACGACCCGCTCGAGCCCGCCCGTGTTGCCAACCAGGTTAGGAAGATGGGCCTGGTTCATGCGGTCATCACCTCGGTCGACCGCGACGATCTGCCCGACTACGGGGCCTCCGCTTTCGTCGGTGTGATTCGCTCAATCCGGCAGATGGCGCCGGACTGCAAAGTGGAGATCCTCACCCCCGACTTCCGCGGCCAGGAAATGCCGCTTGCGAAGGTGATCCATGAGCGCCCGGACGTTTTCAATCACAACGTCGAGACGGTGCCGAGCCTTTACCCCAAGGCGCGGCGTGGGTCGGAGTTCCTGCGTTCGGCGCGAGTTCTTCGCATGGCGAAGGAGATGGGCGGCGACGAAGTCATCACGAAGTCCGGCCTGATGGTCGGGTTGGGCGAGACCTTCGACGAGATGGTCGAGACCTTCGGCATCCTGCGCGACCACGAGGTGCAGATCCTCACGGTCGGCCAGTACCTGCGCCCGACCGAGAACCACCTCCCCGTCGAGCGCTACTGGCACCCGGATGAGTTCAAGGCGCTCGAGGACGCGGCATACGCACTGGGCTTCGACGCGGTGGCGTCAGGCCCGCTCGTCCGTAGCTCCTACCACGCGGACAAAGCGGCGGCGAAGGCCACCGCGGCCCGCGCTGCCTAGGGTTTTAACTAAGCCTCCTGCGCCCGTAAGGGCGATCGAAGTCCCTGTCTAGCCTCCCCGTCGCATGCTGCCGCTCAAAGACAACATCCCTACGGGGCGTTTTCCAATCGTCACGGTGCTCCTGATCGCGATAAACGTCGCGTTCTTCGGCTGGCAGCTCTCGCTCGACGACTCTCGCGACTCGAGCGAGTCGCCGAATGTGCCAGGGCTGTCAGCGGCGGACGAGGCCGTCTTCGAGCTGGGTGCTATCCCGTATCGCCTGACGCATCCGGGCAAGGAATGCGGAGTCGTCACTGCACCGGCCGGAACCAAGCTGCGGGATGTGGAGCCGATCGTCTGCGAGGGCAGCAATGAGCGACGCGAAGCGCAGGGCGTCCCGGGGGTCGAGGTCGTGGACCTCGAGGCGCCGGCCTGGTGGGTGACCGTGCTCACCTCGATGTTCATGCACGGAGGCTGGCTCCACATCATCGGGAACATGTTGTTCCTCTGGGTATTCGGAAACAACGTCGAGGACGCGATGGGGAGGCTTCGCTTCGTCGCCTTCTACCTCCTGGCCGGCGCAGCCGCCGTCTACGCGCAGTCGGCCATAGACACCGCGTCCACCGTACCGACGATCGGAGCCTCCGGGGCGGTTGCCGGTGTGCTTGGCGGGTACATCCTGCTTCACCCGAAGGCGCGAGTCGTCACCCTGGTGTTCATAGTGTTCTTCGTAACCCTCATCGAGATCCCGGCGATGATCCTCCTCGGGATCTGGGCCATCCTCCAATTCCTGCCCGCCCTGGGTCAGGTGGGGGCGGGCGACACAGGAGGCGAGGGCGTTGCCTATCTGGCCCACGTCGGCGGGTTTATCTTCGGACTCGCGTTGATCAAGCTCTTTGCGGCGCGCCGCGACGAGCGGCCGAAGCTCGGGTACGGCCGATGAACCTTGACTCCGGCTCGGCGATCCTCTTCGGGGTCCTCATCTTTCTCATCCTCTTCGCGGGGATGACCCTCGTCGTCCTGTTCAAGGACGGGCTCACGATCCTCGTCTTCTTCTCGATCCTGATCCTTGGGATCCTGGGCGTGGCGCTCTGGGGCGCGGTTAGCGAGCAGAACCGGCGCCGCTAACGCGGAAGGTCCCGCAGGAGCACGCGAAAAACTCCTTCAAGGGTGTCCTTTCCGTACTCGTGCGACGGGCTGTTCTCCGTGAAGACCGCGAGGCCGATGCGATACCCGTCCTTTTGTAAGAGGACGACCTGGTGGTTCACCAAGCCGGTGCCGGAGCCCCAGCCACCCTTGAACCCGAGGTGCCATCCACGCACCGGGACCTGCCCGATGCCCCAGCGCTGGGATGGGGTGATCGAGGTGAGGAGGCGGCGGGCATAGTCCCAGTGGCGATCAGGGACGTACTGGTGGAGGGTCCGCATGAAGAAGGCCTGGTCGCGCGGGGTCGACTTCGAGCGACCCCAGATGTCCGCCCAGCGAAAGCTCTTCATCTCCGCATCGTTGGCGAGCTTCTCGATGGGTCCGCGGCCCAGCATCGAGTCGATGCGCGAAGCGGTCTCGTTGTCGGATCTGCGGATCATCGGTTCGAGGAGGGAGCGGTCGTAGTCCGTGAGTGACCGGTCGCCGGCGCGGCGCAGATAGGCGACCAGGAGCATCACCTTGAACGTCGAGGCCATGGGGGCACGGCCGTAACCGCCGAATTCCCGCTGGTCGCCACGCATGTCGAAGACCGAGAACGAAACGTCCCCGGCACGGGTCAGGGCGTAGTCGCGCGCAGGCTGCGCGTCGGGGCTCCAACTCTTCGCTTCCTGATGGGTTATTACGCGCTCGCCGTCCGCGATGGCGTGGGACGGTCCGAGAAGAACCGCCAAGGCCGTGAGGACAGCTACCCGATAGCCGCGAAGACCCCAGCCGCCCATGACAAGCGAGGCCAATGTTCGATGGCTCCTCATTCGTGCAGAGTAGCCACGCAGATCCGGGTAGCGGCGGCGTGGACGACCGACTTGCGCACGCCGGGGTGGTCCGCCCACCAGAGCACGAGGCCGGCCAACCCCCGTGTAAGGAATTCCGCGGATGGCTCGACCAGCTCCGGCGCAAGCTTTGGCGCCATCCGCTTCGTGAAGTCGGTGAGGATTTCGTGCGCGCGAGCGTTCACCCGCACGCGAGCGGCTTCGATCTCGGGATCCCCGGTCTTGTCGCGAAAGAGGATGAGCCAGGACCACGAGTTCTCATGCGCGTAGTCGAGCCAACCGTCGAGGATCGAGCCGATGAACTCTTCGTGCGACATGCCAGGCGTCAGCTCGACGTCGTTGATAAAGGTGGGCAGGTCCGCCTCGTGGCGGCGAAGGAGGGCGATGTAGAGCGCCTTCTTCGAGCCGAGTGGCGCTGTAGCCCAGCCTGCCGAACAGGCGGCCTGCCTCGAGGGCGATGAGCTCACGCCGTTCCGGGCCGTGCATCCGCGACTTGACTGCGACCGCTGCTCCCATCGTTACCCGAGAGTAACTTAGCGTGCTAGGTTACCGCTTGGTAACCACTTTGAAGGAGACGCGGATGCCTGAAGCGACGATCGATCCGGTCCACGGGACACGCTACGAGTTCGAGCGCCTCGGCGACGACATGGTCGTCGATACCTGGATGGAGGCGGGTGGCGGCCTGCCCAAGCACTACCACCCTCAGCAGACCGAGATCTGGTGGGTTGAGTCGGGTGAGGTCACCGTCCACTTCGACGGCGAGTGGAAGCCGTTCACACCTGAGACCGGGAAGGTCAACGTCGCCCCCGGGATCGTGCACGGCTTTCGAAACGAGAGCGGCGCCGAGGCTCACCTTCGCTGCGAGGTAAAGCCGGCGCTTTCGCTTGAGGAGTTTCTGACGGACTCGGCGCGCGCTGCCCGCGAGGGTCTCTTCATCAAGGGCGGGATTCCCAAGAGCCTCAAGGGCGCCAGGTGGGCGGCCGGCTTCCTTGCCCGTCACGAAGACGAGACGGTGATGACCTTCCCGCCGCGCTTCATGCAAAAGG
>JALZIJ010000052.1 GCA_030860375.1 Actinomycetota bacterium
ATCGTGGGCACGGCAGGCCGCCTCGCGGACGCCGCAGATGAGGTGACCGAGCTCCCACCTCGGCTTCGAATCGTGTTCGTAATCGACCTGCCGCTCACGGTTCCACTCACGTCGCCCCCCTCGAAGGAGCGGATCGAGGCGGCGAATGCAGCGCTCGAGCGCGCGCAATTGGTTGCGGAGGAGTACGAAACGGTCGATGTTCAGGCGACGGCGGTGCGGGCCCGGAGTATTGGCGCCGGGATAGTCCAAGCAGCGCGCGAGATGGGTGCGGAGATGATCGTGATGGGCGCCGAGCCGCCGTCGAAGATCAGGGGCGGCGCGATCCTCGGCGGTATCGGCGGGCACCGGCCGGCCGAGATCGGCCCTGTGACCGAGTATGTGCTCTCGCGCGCGCCGTGCAGGGTGCTCGTGACGGCACCCGTCGGCGACCCCCACTGAATAGAGTCACGCGTCGATCGATGGAAACAGGAATCTAGATGTTCATTCTCATCGTCGGATGTGGCCGGGTCGGCGCCTCGCTGGCTCGCACCATGCTCAAGGAGGGGCACGATGTCTCCTGCCTCGACGAGGATCCAGAGGCGCATGCGCGCCTCGAGATCAACCTGGACAGGGCTTGGGAGGACATGGGTGGGCAGTTCACCGTGGGGGCGGCGCTCGAAGTTGAGGCGCTCACGGCTGCTGGGATCGAGAAGGCGGACGTGTTCGTCGCCTCGACGAACGGGGACAACACAAACATCGTGATCTCTCAGATCGCGAAGCGCCGCTTCAACGTCCCGACAGTGATCGCGCGGATCCTCGACCCGCTTCGCGCGGAGTGGTACGAGCAGCAGGGTATGCACACCGTCTGCCCGACTCGCATCGCGGTCGACATGCTTGAGACCGAGGTGCGCGAGCAGGCCAAGAGAGCGTCGGGCGCGGCGCCAAAGCTCGGAGCCGCCGACCACGAGGACGACGAGGTCTAGAGAACAATGGCTGAGCCGAAGAAGATGTATGTGATCGTCGTGGGCGCCGGCAAGGTCGGCTGGAACATCGCGCGCGAGTTGATCGAGAAGGGCCATGAGGTGACCCTGATCGAGAACGACCGCGAGCGCTATCAGACGGTTGAGCAGGAGCTCGAGCACAACATTCAGTACGGTGACGCGTCGGAACTGTGGGTGCTCGAACGGGCCGGGATTCAGCGCGCGGACATGGTGATCGCGGTGACCGGTGACGACGAGGACAACATGCTGATCTGCCAGGTCGCGAAGGAGAAGTACCTCGTCGACCGGATCATTGCGAGGGTCAACAACCCCCGAAACCTGGCGCATTTTGAGCTGCTGGGGGTTCGTCCGGTGGTATCGGCGACGGACCTCATCATCCGGCTGATCGAGCACGAGGTGCCCGAGTACGGCCTCGTCCACCTACTCGATCTGCCCGAGCAGCATCTCGAGATAATCGAGTTGCTGCTGCCCGAGAACTCACACGTCACCGGCCGGCGGGTAGGCGATCTCCAGCTGCCCGAGGGGACGCTCCTGATCTCGGTTCTGCGCGGCTCAGAGGGTTTGATCCCGAACGCCGATACGGTGCTCGAGCCGGGCGACGAGATCCTGGCGGTCCTCGATCCTCAGATCGAGGAAGCGGTGACGGATTACTTCGGAGCTGAAGCGGTAAGAACCGACGAGGGATGAGGAACGTCGACTTCCTGCTCGTCGGGGGCGGGATGGCGTCGGCGTATTGCGCGTCGGAGTTGAGGCGGAAGGGCGCGGATGGCTCCGTTCTCTTGGTGAGCCGTGAGAAGGATCCGCCGTACGAGCGCCCGCCGCTCTCGAAGGAGTATCTGCGCGGCGAATCGGAGCGGGTCGACGCCGCTGTTCTCGGTGCGGATTGGTACGAGGAGAACGAGGTCGAGCTTCTGTGCGGAAAGAGCGTGATGTCGCTGGATGTTGGGGAGCGCGTTGCGAAGATCCAGGGTTCAGAAGAGGTGCGCTTTGACAAGGCGCTCCTGGCGACGGGTGCGATGGTGAACATCCTGCGTGTGGATGGGGCGGAGCTCGAGGGGATTCACTACCTGCGGGCATTCGGCAACGCGGACGCGATTCGTGAGGACGCGCGGCAAGCGCAGCGGGCGGTGCTGATCGGCGGGAGCTACATCGGCTGCGAGGTGGCGGCTTCGCTCGTTGAGATGGGCGTGGAGTGCACGATCGTGATGCAGGAGGAGGTGGTGCTCGCGAACGGCTTCGGGGAGGGGGCGGGACGGTTCTTCCACGAGCTCATGGAGTCGAAAGGGATCGAGATCGTCGGCGGGGCTGCGCTTGGCTCGTTTCGGGGCGAAGGGCGCGTCGGCGCGGTTGTCACGGACGGAGGGCGGGAGATCGAGTGCGACTTCTGCGTCGTCGGGGCCGGCGTGCGTCCGGACGTAATGCTGGCGCAACGCGCCGGGCTGGAAGTGGGGGACGGGATCGTCTGCGACTCCCGCCTGCAGACGTCGGCGGAAGGGGTCTTCGCGGCGGGCGATTGCTGCTCTTACGAGAGCGAGGTGCACCGACGGCGCCTGCGGGTCGAGCACTGGGACGTGGCCCTTCAGCAAGGAAGGCACGCAGCGCGCGGGATATTGGGTGAGGCCGAGCCGTACCGGGCGATCCCCTATTTCTTCAGCGACCTGTCGGATTGGACTGGGCTCGAGTACGTCGGGCCCGCCCGCGATTGGGACGAGGTCGTGTTTCGCGGTGAGCGCGACGCGGGCGAGTTTTCAGCCTGGTACCTGAAGGACGAAAGGGTCGCTGCGGCGCTTTCGGTGGGCCGGGGTGAGGACCTGATCCACGCTCGGGAACTGATCGAATCGATGGCTGATATAGGAACCCGAAAGGCCGCCCTCGCGGACTTGAGTACTGAACTCGGCGTGTAACCGAGGATGGGTTAGCGCTTCGATTGGCGCTATGTTCTACGGCCTACTCTGCCCGGTCGTCTAGAGGCAGGACTCCGGTTTCTGGTACCGGCAACGGTGGTTCGAATCCATCCCGGGCAGTTCGAATCACCTCCCCCAATGAGGTCGTTTCACCAGAGCGTGCTAGCCCGTTCCGTCCGGTGCCCACGCGAACATGTGTTCGATGACGGATGAAACGAAGCTGCGGATCGAAGAACTTCTCTTGGAGGGATGGAAGCGTACGGATGTGGCGCGAGAGGTTGGCGTCAGCGCCTCGACTGTGACACGTTGGGCGCGATTCCTCGGCTTCTCCGACGTACGTCCTCGCGCCAGCAAGACCGACTGGTCTGCCGTCCAGGCTCTTTACGACCTCGGCCATTCAATCGACGAATGCCGCGAGCGGTTTCACTTTACTTACGGTGCGTGGGACAAAGCGGTTGCGCGGGGCGACCTGATTCCCCGTGCGAGGAAGGAGCGTAAGCTCTCGGGAGCCACTCGAGACGACGTGCAGGATCTACTCGCGCGCGGCCATTCGCAGAACGAGATCGCCAGGGAGTTGCAAGTAACCAAGTCGACGGTCGCCTATCACGTTCGGAATCTCGGCCATAAAGCGGATCCGCGGTTCGCCCGTCGACACGATTGGGAAGCGGTCCAGCGAGCAATCGACTCCGATGGCCTGTCGATGACGAGGTGTCTTGAGAGATTCGAGATCAGCCGAGACACCTGGTACCGCGCCGTGCGGCGCGGAGACATAACCCCACCACTCTCGGTGATTCCGCTCGAAGAACTCCTGGTGATCGGAAGGAGGACGAGTCGCAATCACCTTAAGAGTCGACTGCTGGCAGCGGGCCTCAAAGAGGAGCACTGCGAAACCTGCGGGATGACCGAGTGGCTCGGCAGGCCGATCGGGCTTCAGCTACACCACATCAACGGCAATGGACTTGATAATCGTCTGGAGAATTTGCAATTCATCTGCGGAAATTGCCATGCCCAAACCGATACGTGGGGAGGCAAGAACAAGAAGAAGCGGCAGAAAGCCCCGCTAACGCTGTTCTGACGCGTTCGCTCGTTCCGACCGGTCGGCGCAGGAGAATTAGCTCGTACGCTGAAATGACGCGTTACGGTGGATCTTTAGATGGCTGAGATGGACATCTATATGCGCAGGCGCCTGGTGGCGCTTGGTGGGCTGGTGCTCTTCTTCATTCTCTTCGTCCTTCTCGTGAAGAGTTGCGGCGGCGAGGACGAACCTGCCCCCGCGACGACGCCTGACCCGCTCGCGGGCGCGACAGGCGCGTCTGGAGCAGCCCTCTCTCCCGAGGACCTCATCCTGCGTGCCGACGAGATCTGTGGGCCAGCGAACGACCAGGTCGGCTCGCTCGACCCCGCTGACCCCGGCGCGATCCAAGACGAGTTCGAGATTACGCGCGACGAGCTCGCCGGACTCCAGACGCTCGAGCCTGCGGAGGCGTCACCCGAGGTCGAGCGCTTCCTGTCCGACCTGAGCGCCGTCGTCTCGGCCCTCAAGACAAAGGCCAAGGCGGCCGATCCGGCTGCCCAGGATGCCGCCCAGCTTGCGATCGACACAGCAGAGGTCGAAGCCCGAGAATCCGGCAAGCGCGCCGGCTTTTCAGAGTGCGGCGCATTCCTGGACGCAGGCGACGGGCCAGCGAGCGGTGGAGGCGGCGGTGGCGGAGGAGGCGCCGCAACTGACACGGCAACACCCCCCGTTGACTCCGGAACAGTCACTCCGCCGGTCGATGACGGCACCGTCACCCCGCCCGCCGACGACGGCACCGTCACCCCGCCGCCGCCTGACGACGGTGGACCTGACACTGGCGGCGGCATCACCCCGTAGCGGGGTCCCGTCTAGGCAGCCAGTTCCGACCACGCGCCGTATAGACGCGCGTAAGCACCGTTCGCCTCGATCAACTCATCGTGTGTTCCCGCCTCGGCGATCTCGCCGTTCTCGAGCACCACGATCTTCCCGGCTCGCCTGATCGTCGAGAGGCGGTGCGCGATCACGATCGCCGTGCGCCCCTGAAGCAACCGTTCGAGCGCCGCCTCGATTACACGCTCCGTCCTCACGTCGACGTTGGATGTCGCCTCGTCGAGGATCAGGATGCGTGGCTCGGCCAAGAGCGCCCGAGCGAACGACACAAGCTGGCGCTGCCCGGCCGACAGTTGCACACCGCGCTCCCCGATCTCCGTATCGAGACCGTTCGGCAGCCTTGCGACGAACGGCTCGGCGCCCACGGCGCGCACCGCCGACCCGATGTCCTCGCTCGACGCATCCGGCCGTCCGAACGCCACGTTCTCGCGGACCGTGCCCGAGAACAGGTAGCCCTCCTGGGGCACGATCCCCAAGCGGCTGCGGAGCGCCGACGAGTCGAGGTCGCGGAGGTCGTACCCGTCCACTCTCACGCGCCCGCGCTGCGGGTCGTAGAAGCGGGCCACCAATTTCGCGAGCGTCGACTTGCCGGCGCCCGTTTCGCCGACGAGCGCGACCGTCTGGCCCGCCGGGATCTCGAGGTCGATCCCGCGCATCGCCCACTCGTCGTCCGGTCCAACCTCACGCTGATCGCCGCCGCCGGCGTATGAGAACCACACATCGTCGAGCGAGATCTCACCTCTGATCTCGCCCGGGTCGATGGCATCCGGCTTGTCGACGAGGTCCGGGCGCGTGTCGAGCAGGTCGAAGATCTTGTCAAGCGCCGCCATTCCCTGCTGGTAGGTCGTATACAGCTGCGAGATCGACTGGATGGGATCAAAGAACTGGTTGAGGTAGCCGATGAACGCCACCACGATCCCGGTCTCCACATCTCCGTCGAGCACCCGAAAGCCGCCGTAGAGGATAATCGCGGCCGTCCCCACCGCCGAAAGCAGTTCCACCGCCGGGAAGTACGAGGCGTTGAGGTAGACCGTCCGCATGTTCGCCTCGCGGTTCTCCTCGTTCAGCTCCGACATGCGCCCGATGTGCCGACGCTCCTGCCCGAAGCTCCGCACGACACGCACGCCTGACAGTGACTCCTGCAGGTAGGCCGTGATGTTCGCGATCTTCTCGCGCGTCAGGCGATATGCGTCCGCCGAGATGATTCGAAAGATGACGCTCGCGACGAACAGAAGCGGGAACGTCATGAACACCACCAGCGCCAGCGGCACGTCCAAGAACAGGAGGATCACCACCACGCCGACGAGGGTGAGGGTTGACTGAAAGAGCGTCACGATGCCGTCCGTCACGAGCGAGTCGAGTGCCTGCACGTCGTTCGTCAAGCGCGAGATCAATACGCCTGCCTTCCGGCGGGTGAAGAAGCCGATCGACATCGCCTGAAGGTGCTGATAGATCCTGGTCCGCAGATCCTGAAGTGCCCGCTGTCCCACCCAGCCCACCAAGTACGTCTGCGCGTAGCTCGCTCCCCAGAAAACCGCAGCGGACGCCAAGAAAACCACCACGATCACCGTGAGCGCTCCACCGTCGCCCGCGTTGATCCCGTCGTCGATCGCCCGGCCTGCAAGGTAGGGAGGGGCCAGCCCAGCCGCTGTCGCTACCAGGAGCGTGCCCATCATCAGCCACACCTGCTTTCGGTACGGGCGAAGCAGTCCGAGCATCCAGCGCACCTTTCGCGCGCGCTCATCCTCGCCTCGCACCAACCGCCACAGGTCGCGAAACATCGCGAGCGTGCCGCTGATTCGCCCGTCGTTCGCAGCGCGCGTGCGACCGTCCTTCTCCGGCGCTCCGCCATTCGTGGCGCGCCCGTCGCCGTTCTTCGCCGCCGGCCCCCTCACAGGCGCGCCACCTCCTCGCGCTCCTCCAGGTCGCGTTGGAGAAAGACGGAGTCCTCGCAGCCGTGCTCGGCGATCTCACGGTAGAGCTCGCACCGCTCGAGAAGCTCTTCATGCGTGCCGCGGTCGACGAACCTGCCTTCGTCCATCACCACGATCTCGTCGGCCAGGGAGATCGTCGAAAGACGATGTGCCACCACGAACGTCGTCCGCCCGCGCATCACCTCGGTTAATCCGCGTTTGATCTCCCCCTCGGTCCGCGCGTCCACCGACGACGTCGCATCGTCGAGGATGAGGATGCGCGGATCGGCCAGGATCGCCCTCGCGATCGCCACGCGCTGGCGCTGTCCGCCCGAGAGGGTCAGCCCACGGTCTCCCACCACCGTCTCGTAGCCGTCGGGGAGCCGCTCGATGAACCCGTGCGCCTGCGCTATCCGCGCCGCCCGCTCAATCTCGGGCTGGGAAGCGTCGGGGCGCGCGTAGGAAATGTTCTCGGCGACTGATGCCGAGAAGAGGAAGCTTTCGTCCGCGACAAAAGCAACGGAGCGGCGAACCGACGAAACGTCGACGTCGGGCAGGTTGGCGCCGTCGATCGAGACCGAACCCGACGACGGGTCATAGAGCCGCGCGAGGAGCGCCACCAAGCTCGTCTTACCCGAACCCGTCGGTCCCACCAGGGCGACCGTGGTGCCACCTTCGACAACCATGGAGACGCCCTTGAGCGCCGCCTCCTGTCCTGAGCCCTCGGCGTAGCGAAGCGTCACATCGTGAAGCTCGACCTGCCCGCTCCCTTCCGGCAGCGGCGGTGCATCCGGAGCGCTCTCGATCCGCGGTTCGCGATCGAGGATCTCGAACATCCGGTTTCCCGACGCGGCGGCGCGCTGCGCCATTCCGAGCGAGGTGCCCAACATCCGCATCGGGCCCGTCAGCAGGATCACGTAGGCGTAGAACGCGGTGAACTCGCCGAGAGTGATGTCGCCGTCGATCACCGCGTTACCACCGACGAACAGCACCACCGCCAGCCCGATCGACGGCAGGAAGCCCATCAGCGGGTTGTAGAAGGCCCGAAGGCGCGTGGAGTAGACGTTCTGGTCGAACACTCGTCCGACAGACCGCTGGAAGCGATGGAGCATGTGCTCCTCGCGAGCGAACGCCTTCACCACGCGAATGCCCGAGATGCTCTCTTCGGCCTCCGCCGTCAGCTCGGCGAGACGCTGCTGCACCTCTTGAAGCGCCGGGCGCGACAGCCGGCTGTAGCGCGCCGCCGTCGCCACCACGACCGGGACAGGCGCGAGCGCGAGCGCCGCCAGCATGGGGTCGATCACAAACATGACGATGCTCGCAAGCACGATCGTCAGCAGGTTCTGCGTGAGGAAGATGAGCCCGTAGCCCAAGAAGAACCGAATCGACTGAAGGTCGACCGTCGCCCGCGACATGAGCTGCCCTGTCTGCTGGGTATCGAAGAACCCCAGTTCGAGCCGCTGAAGCTGCGCATACATCCGTTCTCGCAAATCGAACTCGACGGCCACCGACACCTTCCCCGCGATGATCCGGCGCACCACCGTGAGACCCAGGCGCAAGACGCCTGCGCCCAGGATCGCAAGCGCCAAGGGCATGAGCGCGTCGCGGTCGAGCTCGTCGCCCTGGATCGCGTCGACCGCGTTTCCGATCAGGAGCGGGATCAGGACCGTCACACCCATCGCCACCCACGCGAATGCAAGTGAGCCCCATGCCGCCTTGCGATAGGGCTTGAGGAATCCAAATAACCGCCAAAGTGATGCCATCCACACCTACTATACGAAGTGAAGTATTGGGCCCAGCAGGCAGATTCGACGCCATAATCGGACTGTGACGAGTATTCGCCCGCCAGCCGGCCTCTGCGAAACATGCGCGCACCAGCGCCTTATCCGCAACACGCGCGGCTCTGAGTTCTCGATGTGCGATCGCGCCCGCTCGGAGCCCGAGTTCCCGCGCTACCCGCCCCTTCCAGTCATGGCCTGCCGCGGCTACGAGGAGCGCGCAGCGGGCGCTACAGCACCCGCCGGCCCGCGCTGATCCCCCGCTAGACCTCGGGGGTGCGCATGCCAGCAGCGCCGAGCGCTCCGGCGCTTGCCGCCAGGACGAGGCCGACGGCCACGATCTCCCGTGCGGCCAACCCTTGGCTTAAGACGACGAACCCCGCGGTCGCCGCCACCGCGGGCTCCAGGCTCATGAGGACGCCGAAGGTTGACTGCGGCAGTCGCCTCAGTGCCTCGAGCTCGAATGAGTAGGGAATCGCGGAGCTCAGGATGGCGACACCGAACGCAATCGCCATGAGCTCTCCCTCGAGCAGCCCTTCGCCACCGTCGACGAACCCGAATGGCAACGTGACGAGCGCGGCGATCGCCATCGCAAGGGCGAGGCCCGCGCCGCCGGGAAGCGCCCGGCCAACTCGGGCGGTCACGACGATGTACAGCCCCCAGCACGCGCCGGCGAAAAGCGCGAAAGCGCAGCCGAGCGCGTCAAGCCCCGAGCCTGGAACGGGGGAGAGGAGGACCAACCCTGTCGCGGCAAGCGCCACCCACGCAAGGTCGGCCCGCCTTCTCGATCCCAAGACAGCGACCATGAGGGGCCCGACGAACTCGAGCGTCACCGCGATCCCAAGTGGGATGCGGTCGAGCGCTTCGTAGAACGTCAGGTTCATGACTCCCAGCAGCACGCCGAGCGTCAGCACATCCCGGCCACCCGTCGCAGGACGAATCGCAGGGCGCCAGATCGCGACCAGCACGATCGCGGCGAAGAAGATCCGCAGGAACACCGCCCCGCCAGGGCCAACGTCGTCGAACAGCGTCGTCGCGATCGCCGCGCCGACCTGAATCGAGACGATCGCCCCGATGACGAGCGCGGCAGCGGTCCCACGGGAGCCGGTCAGGGCGTGAGCGCGCCGGCAACGACGGTTATGTCGTAGGTAGCTCGCACAATGACCACTCTACGAACCCACCCATTGCCGAGCTCGATCGTCAATGGGCGCTACGCCAGGCGATACATCACATGTTTCTCGAGGCTTAGGCTGCCGTCCCGCCGCAGCTGATCGACCCACCCGAGCGCGCGTTGCCGCTTCGCTCGGCCGCTCGGCGGAGCTCGCGTGGGCTCAAAAGCGCGCAACTATTCGACGAGAGGCGCCCGTCGCGCGTTCGGTAAAGCCGCAGCCCGTAGCGCTCACCCACCTGTGTCGGCAGGCCGCAAGCCGCACCGTCGGGATTGTCCTTGATTACAAACCGCTCGCCTTCGCGCAGGTTCGAGTTCTTGTAGACGCGAAGGATCCGATAGATGAGGTCGGCGCTCCCGGTACTGGGGTTTCTGTTCTTCACATCGACCAGCCGCATGGTCGCCGCGGCGTCGTATCCGTGCAGCGTTTCCTTCTCGTCGGGATCCTCGGCACACGAGCACGCCATTGCCGACTCGGCCCCCCAGAGCGCCCCGAGCACCGCCAGCACTGCCGCCGCACGTCGCATCTCGGAACACGCTACACCCCCCATTGGCACTGTCAAGTGCAGCGCTGCTCAGACGACCGGTCTACTTCGAAGTTGCGCTCTTGTACTTGGCGGTTGAGATGAAGAAGAAGACGATTGTGATCGCGATCGTCCAGAGGAAAGCGACCCATACGTCCGTGCTCGCCGGCGCGCCCTGCCAGAGGTGTCGCATCGCGTCCACGGCGGTCGTGAAAGGGTTCGCGTTTGCGAAGGCCTCGAGCGCCGCAGGCATCGACTCGACCGGCACGAACGCCGACGAGATGAACGTCAGCGGGAAGATCGTCATGAAGCCGAACGCGTTCGCGGCCTCGGGCGTCGATGAGATCATCCCGATGTAGGCGAATACCCACGAGAACGCGTAGCCGAGCATGATCATGAGGAGAATCCCCAACAGCACGTGAGTGATCGGCGCGTTGAACTCGAAGCCGACCAGCAGGCCCACGCCGATCAGGATCGACATCGAGAGGAGGTTTGTCGCGATGTCGGCAATCGTCCGCCCGGCCAGCACAGCCGAGCGGGCCATCGGCAGGGAACGGAAACGGTCGATCAGGCCTTGCTGAAGGTCGGCGGATAGCCCCAGCGCCGTAGCAAAGCCGCCGAAGGCGATGTTCTGCACCACGATGCCCGGGATCAGGAAGTCCGCATAGCCCGCGAAGATCGGCGGCACCTGAATCGCTCCGCCGAAGACGTAAACGAACAGCAGGACGAACATCACGGGCTGGATCGTGAATGCGGTCAGGAGGTCGGGAGCGCGCACGATCCGGATCAGGTTCCGCTTCGCGAGAACGAGCGTGTCAGAGATCGCTTGGCTCATCGTTCGGCCTCCTCGTCGCCGTCTTCGGCTTCCTCCGCGGCGTGACCCGTCAGCGAGATGAAGACGTCGTCGAGCGTCGGGCGGCGCACTGCCAGGTCGTCGACGTCAACGCCCGCAGAATCCAGACTGCGCACGATGTCCGCGATCGTCGATCGATTCCGGTCAAGCGGGATGCTGACTTTGCCGTCGTCGCGCTTCGGCTCCTCGCTCGAGACATCGGCGAGCGTGGAAGCTGCGATCTCCGCCTGCGAGATATCGCCGAGCGTCACCTCGATGCGCTCGCCACCGACCTTGTCCTTCAGTTCGTCCGGCGTGCCCTCGGCGATGACCTCGCCTCGATCGAGCACCGCTATGCGGTCCGCGAGGCGGTCTGCCTCGTCGAGATACTGCGTGGTGAGGAGGACGGTCGTCCCCTCGCTCACCATCGCCTCGATCGTCTCCCACAAGCCAAGGCGGCTACGGGGGTCGAGCCCGGTTGTCGGCTCGTCGAGGAAGATCACGGGCGGCTCGGCGACGAGCGCAGCCGCAAGGTCGAGGCGCCTGCGCATGCCGCCCGAGTAGGTCTTGACCAACCGGTCACCGGCTTCGTCGAGCTCGAAGCGCTCGAGAAGCTCGCGAGCTCGATTGCGTGACGGTTCCTTGCCGAGGTGGTAAAGCCGTCCCACCATCTCGAGGTTCTCGAAGCCCGTCAGATTTTCGTCGACTGCTGCACTTTGACCCGCCAAGCCGATCTGCGCGCGGAGCGCCTCGGCATCGTCGACCACGTCAAGGCCCATGACCCGCGCCTTTCCCGACGTGGGCGGGAGCAGTGTGGTGAGAATGCGCACGGCGGTCGTCTTGCCGGCACCGTTCGGCCCGAGAAGCCCGAGTACCGTGCCGCGCTCGACGCGCAGGTCGATCCCTCGGAGCGCTTCGATGTCTTTGTACGTCTTCGTAAGGCCCTCGGCCTCGACTGCGAGATCTTCAGGCATCCGCGACTCAACCTAGCCGCCGGTTGGTCGCGACCCGTGAAAATTCAGGCCCCGAAACCAGACACAATGTCTGATTGTTTCCCATGAGCGACACTAAGGCGATGCCCGCCACCGACCATGCTCCCCTGGATGGATCTGGACCCTATGCGGGGTACTCCCACGAACATCGACCACTGGGTGGCTACTTCGCCCTCTCTTCGAGTTTCGGAGCTGCCTTCGCCGGGTTGCTCTGGGC
>JALZIJ010000054.1 GCA_030860375.1 Actinomycetota bacterium
GAGGTGGACTTCTTGTGGCGCGACCAAGCCTTCTGTGTCGAGCTCGACGGTTGGGACGGCCACTCGAGTCGAGTCGCGTTCGAGCGGGATCGCCTCAAGTGGGCGCATCTTCAAGCGAACGGCGTCGACGTGATGCCCGTGGCCACGAGGCAAGCGCAGCGAGACGAGGCGGGCACCATCGATCGCCTGCGTCGCGTCCTCGCGCGAAAGCCTCCTCGACGAAGCCAGTGACAAACGATCGCGGAGTTGAGCTCACAGGATCGGCACAACTCCGCAATCGATCCGAGAGGGTCCAGATGAACGCATAACGCTCCGGCACCCCTCCCTAGTTGCCCGCCGTAAGCCTCTCGCAGCTACGACTGCGGCACGAGACGCGCCACCTACCCCCGAGGGAGCGCCCTACGACCCCAGCTTCGGGCTCACCCACGGCTCCGCGAGCCGCCCCGCAAGGAGCGCCGGCAGATCGTCGGCCGGCACCCGCTCCTGCTTGAGCGAGTCGCGCTCGCGAAGGGTGACGGTGCCGTCTTCGATCGTTTGGCCGTCAACCGTGACCCCGAACGGGGTGCCGATCTCGTCGTGGCGGCGGTAGCGCTTGCCGATCGAGCCTCCCGCGTCGTACTCGGCCTGCATCGCGCCGCGAAGCTCTTCGAAGATCTCGCGCGCTTGCTCCGGCATGCCCTCGCGGTTGACGAGCGGCAGCACGGCGACCTTGATCGGCGCGAGCCTGGGGTGGAGGCGGAGCACCGTGCGCTCCTTGCCGTCGCCGACGTCTTCGACCTCGTAGGCGTCGACGAGGAATGCGAGCGTCGCACGGTCGGCGCCGGCGGCGGGCTCGATCACGTATGGGACGTAGCGCTCGCCAGAGGCCTGATCGAAGTACTCGAGCTTTTCGCCCGAGAACTCGGTGTGTTGCTTCAAGTCGAAGTCGCCGCGGTTGGCCACGCCCTCGAGCTCTGACCAACCGATCGGGAAGAGGTACTCGACGTCAGAGGTGCCCGACGAGTAGTGCGAGAGCTCGTCGGCGTCGTGCGGGCGCAGGCGCAGCATGTCCGGGCGGATCCCGAGGCGTGTGTACCAGTCAAATCGCGCCCTGCACCACTCGTCGAACGCCGCGGGCGCGTCCTCGGGCGGCACGAAGTACTCCATCTCCATCTGCTCGAACTCACGCGTCCGGAAGATGAAGTTGCCGGGCGTGATCTCGTTGCGAAACGACTTGCCGACTTGGGCGATGCCGAATGGCGGCTTCTTTCTGGCGAATTGCAGGACGTTCTTGAAGTTGATGAAGATGCCCTGGGCGGTCTCGGGACGGAGGTATGCCTGCGAGCCCGTGTCCTTCACGGGGCCGACCGTCGTTTCGAACATCAGGTTGAACTCGCGGACCTCGGTGAGGTCGTGGGTTCGGTCCTCGCTCTTCGGCAGCGTCGCCTTCGCCGGGCACATCTCGTCGCGGTCGAGGTGATCGGCCCGAAAGCGCTTCTTGCAGGCGCGGCAGTCCACCAGCGGATCGGTGAATCCCGCGAGGTGGCCCGATGCCTCCCACACCCGCGGGTGTTGGAGAATCGCCGAGTCGAGGGCAACGATGTCGTCACGCTCAGACAGCATCGAGCGCCACCACTCGTTCTTCACGTTCGTCTTTAAGAGGACGCCGTAGTGGCCGTAGTCGTACGTCGAGCCGAGACCCCCGTAGATCTCCGACGAAGGAAACACGAAGCCGCGTCGCTTGCAGAGCGACACGATCTCCTCCATGGTCACGCCGGTCGCGCCGGCCTCGTCAGCCATCGTCCGCGCAGGCTAGCTGCCGGCCGGCGCCGGTCCGCTGCGATAATCACTCGCGATGCCGATCTACGAGTACCGCTGCGTGAAGGGCCACGAATTCGAGGCGTTTCAGTCGATGTCGGAGGATTCGTACTCCAAATGCATCGAGTGCAGTGCCGCCTGCGAGCGCGTCCTGAGCGCTCCCTCGATCCACTTCAAGGGCTCGGGCTTCTACACGACCGACTACGCGCGCAAGGAAACGAAGGCGTCCGCTTCGGAGCGGTCGAAGTCGGCCTCAGAGGGTTCGAAGTCCGAGAGCTCGTCCTCAAGCAGCGAGTCCTCTTCCAAGACGAGCTCGAACTCGTCAAGCTCCTCGTCGGACTCGTCAAAGAAGAGTTCGACCTCGAGCTCTTCGGACTAGCCCACGGGGCTACAGATCGGATCGTTTTCGGGATCGTCGCCCGTGAGCTTCTTCACCGCGCTCACGCACTCCGAAAGCGGGACGACGAGCGGGTTTGCGCCTATATCGGCCGGCTTGAGAACGGCTGAGTCAGAGCTGCCGCCGATGGCTGCAGCGAACACGAACTGCGGCATGGTGAGCGCTCCCATGTCCGAGACGAAGGCCTTCGGAGCGCTCCAGCCGATCAGCGGCCCCTTCAAGAAGTTGTAGGGAATCCGAAGCGGGTCGGTGAGGCGGTTCTTCATTCCTTGCAGGATCAGCTGTTGGAACTTCGTGCGCTCGATGTCCGAGATCGGCTCACCGCACGTCGAGGTCCGCGTCCGCGCGAGCGCGAGCGCTTTCTCGCCCGACAGCGTCACCTCGCCCGGGCCCAGGTCGATGTTGAAGGTCCCGGAGATCGTGTTGCACACCCTTCGTGCCAGGTCCACCTTCACGCCGCCGACCGAGTCGATCAGGTCCTGAAAGCCACCGAAGTCCACGATCGCGATGTGGTTGATGTCGATCCCGAGAAAGTCCTCGACCGTCTCCACCTGCAGCTCGGCCCCGCCGACCGCGTAGGCGGCGTTGATCTTGTCGTTGCCAACGCCGGGGATCGCGGCGAGCGTGTCACGTGGGATCGAGAGCTTTTCGAACGCGCCCCCTCCTGCGCGCAGAACCATCAGCGTGTCGGCGCGCGCGCCGCCCGTACAGGCCGATGGCGTCTCGCCGCTGGACGCCTGCTCGACGCATTCGTCCGACTCAGCCTCCTCGGAGGCGAACTCATCGGAGCGCACGTCGGTCCCCAGGACCAGGATGTTCTGGGCGGACGCAGCGAGGAGCGGATTTCCGCCGAGCGTGTCGCCCGTGTCGGCGAGCTTCGCTTTCTGGATCGTCGCGGAGATCGCGAAAGCGACGAACGAGATCAGGAGCCATCCGAAGATCGCGAGGCCGATCCACTTGAGCCAAGGCCGGCGCTCTCCCTCGGCCTCTCGAACAGGAGGGCCCTTGTCGCCGGGCGGCTTTTTCGGCCCTTTAGGGGCCAGCCGCTCGCGCAGGGACCCGACGTCCGGCTTGCCCACGCTGGGCACTCGGCGGGACCGATAGACCTTGTAATCGGGCGGCGGTTTGGGGCGCTCGTCCTCAGTTGGGGGAGCCATTGACTAGAAATACTGGCTGATGGGCCCCGCACCTTCCCCTGCCACGGACCGCTCGCGCATTGCGATCGGGGCAGACCTGGGCGGAACGAAGATGCTGGTGGGGGTCGTGGCCATGCCTGACGCGACCCCCCAGAGAGGTGTTAAGGGGGCGTCGGAATCCGGACCCGAAGTGCTCCATGTGACCGAGGAGGCGAGCTTCGGGCGCTCACAAGACGAAGTGCTCGACACGATGGAAGCCGAGCTTCGTCAAGCCTTGGAGGCCCATCCCGAGGCGCGGGCAGCCGGCCTTGGGATCCCGTGCACCATCGATCACGAGCGGGGACTGGCGATCGCCGCGGTCAACCTGCCGATCGTCGACGTCCCGATCCGCGACATCATGTCCGAGCGCTTGGGCATCCCCGTCGTCGTGGACAACGACGCAAATGCCGCCGCCCTAGCGGAGCATCGGTGGGGGGCAGCGCGGGGCGCGCGCAACGCGGTCCTCCTGACGATCGGCACGGGCATCGGCGGCGGCTTGATCATCGACGGAAAGCTCTATCGAGGCTCAAGCGGCGCGGGCGGAGAGCTCGGCCACATGGTGATCGACCACGATGGGCCGCCCTGCCAGGGAAGCTGCCCGAACAACGGCTGCGCTGAGGCCGTCGCGTCCGGCACGGCGCTGGGCCGCGAGGCCCAAGCGGCCGCCGAGCGCCACCCGGATTCGGCGCTTGGCCGCCTCCTCGAGGCGGGCGAGGAAGTCACAGGACGCGCCGCCACCGTTGCCGCGCTGGCAGGCGACGAGTTTGCGATCGCAGTGATTGAGATCATCGGCCGACGCCTTGGGGCGTTTGCTTCGGGTCTCGCCAACGTGTTCGAACCCGACGTGATCGTCTTCGGCGGTGGCGTTCTGGCCGCCGGCGATCTGATTCTCGGCCCGGTTCGCGATGAGCTCCGTAGGCGTGCTCTGCCACCGATGAACCAGACCCGCGTCGCCCACGCCGAGCTTGGCCCCGAAGCAGGCATGATCGGCGCCGCGACCATGGCAATGGACGAAATATCAAATGAGCAGCTTTAGCTGCGAAACCAGCATGTGCCGGTGGGTATCTGAAATGAGCAGCTTTAGCTGCGAAACCAGCATGTGCCGGTGGGTATCTGAAATGAGCAGCTTTAGCTGCGAAAGCAGCATGTGCCGGTGGGTATCTCCCGGACTGCAACATGCGGAGGTCTTCGCCTGATGCCGGGAAGACTCGTCGTTTGCCCGACGCCAATCGGGAACATGGAGGACATCACCGAGCGGGTCAAGGTCGCCCTGTCCGAGGCTGACATCGTCGCCTGCGAGGACACCCGGCGAACCGGCCTCCTCTTCGAGCGCCTGGGCCTGCGGCGCCCGCGGCTCGTCTCGAACCACGAGGGGAATGAGTCCGAGCGCGCCCGCCAGCTCGTCGCAGCGATCGAACGCGGATGCAAGGTCGCCCTGATCTCCGACGCCGGCACGCCTGCGGTTTCCGATCCCGGTTACCGGCTGATCGGGGCCTGCATCGACCGCTCGATCGACGTCGAGGTCCTACCCGGACCGTCCGCGGTGGTCACCGCGCTCGTCGTCTCGGGCTTGCCCACGGATCGCTGGCGCTTCGAGGGGTTCTTGCCGCGGCGCGCCGGCGAGCTCGAGCGGGTCCTTGGCGGGGGGCAGACTGTGGTCGCCTTCGAGTCGCCGCGACGCCTGCCTGAATCGCTTGCCGCCCTTTCGGCGCTCGCACCCGACCGGCCCGCGGCCGTCTGTCGCGAGCTGACGAAGATGCACGAGGAGGTCGTTCGCGGCACGCTCCTGGAGCTGACCCGGCGCTTTCGCGACGGGGTGAAAGGCGAGATCGTGGTGGTGATCGGCCCCGCCGCGCGCGAGAGCTCCTCGCCCGACATCGCCTTCGCCGTCGACGCCCTTCGGCGCCTGGTGCAGTCGGGCGCCCGTCCGAGGGCGGCGGCGAGCGTGGTGGCCGCCCTCACCGGGACGCGCGCGAACGAGCTCTACACGGCGTTAACGGGTCGCGAGCCCAGAGAATGACACGCGTCGCCGAACGGCGACGCGAGCAGCCCCCGGTCCGCCCCTCTCTTGGGGCGGGCGAGTAGTTTCCGGCTCGCGTGGCGTTCTACATCACCACCCCGATCTTCTACGTGAACGCGGAGCCCCATCTGGGGCACGCGTACTCGACGATCGCAGCCGACGTCTTCGCCCGCCACATGCGCCACCGCGGCGAGGACGTCTTCTTCCTGACGGGCACGGACGAGCACGGCGAGCCGGTGGAGCTCGCGGCCGAGCGCGAGGGGATCTCGCCGAAGGAGTTGGCCGACCGGAATGCACCGCGCTTTCAGGCGATGGCCAAGGCCGTGAACGCCTCGAACGACTTCTTCATCCGTACCTCGGACACCCGGCACACGGACCGGGTCGCCGAGATCATCCAGCGGGTCTACGACTCGGGGCATGTCTACGAGGGCACGTACGAAGGCTGGTACTGCCC
>JALZIJ010000067.1 GCA_030860375.1 Actinomycetota bacterium
GAGACCCGGCGCCTCATGCCGGATGTGGGGGTCCAGATCCCGCCCAACCTGGCGGGCTGGTGGGACGAGCTGGTCGACGCCGGGGCATCGGACCTCGGCGGTCTTTCCGCCAACGGGGACCACATCTCGCCCGAGCACGCGTTCCCGAGCCCCCATGAGGTCAGAAAGCGCCTCGCTCCGAAGGGTTTCGCGCTGTCGGAGCGACTCTGCGTCTATCCGCAATACCTCGAGCCCGAATGGGTTTCCCCGGGGGTGCTCGACGTTGTCAAGCAGAGTTATTGGAGCTTCATCCCGCGCCGCGGATCCGGGCGGCGAGAGGTGCGCCTGATCGACGCTGGTCTCGCGCCGCGGGCGATCGAGCGGGCCATGTCGGACGAGCCGCTCACAGAGGAGGAGCTGACCGCGCTGTTCGCCGAGCGTCGCCCGAGCGTGATCGAAGACATGCGGGCCGCGGCCGACGAGCTCCGGAGCGAGCTGGCAGGTGACGTCGCCACGTTCGTCGTCAACCGAAACGTCAACTTCACGAACGTCTGCGTGGTCGGTTGCGCGTTCTGCGGGTTCGGGCAGGGGCGCCGCTCGCCCGAGGCGTATGAGGTGTCCGAGGGCGAGTTCCAGCAGCGGATCGCCGAAGCGGTCGAGTTCGGCGCTACCGAGATTTGCATGCAGGGCGGCATCCACCCCGACTACACCCTCGAGCACTACGGCCGTTGGCTCTCGCTCGCCAGGGAAGCGGCGCCGGAGCTCCACATTCACGCTTACTCGCCGATGGAGGTTCACTACATGTGCGAGCGCTCCGGCCGCTCGCCCTCAGAAGTCTTCGCCTACCTCCGCGAGCATGGGCTTGGCTCGACGCCCGGGACGGCGGCCGAGATCCTCCACGACGGGGTGCGCGAGCGCATCTCGCCGAACAAGCTGCCCGCAGCGCGCTGGGTCGAGATCATCGAGGCCTGCCATCGGGCGGGCCTTCGCTCGACCTCGACGGTCATGTTCGGCCACATCGAGGAGCCGTGGGAGCTCGCTCGCCACATGCGCGTGATCCGTGAGCTTCAAGAGAGGACTGGGGGAATCACCGAGTTCGTCCCGCTCTCGTTCATCCCGTTCCACACGATGCTCGGCCGCACCCATGGCGTCGAGGAGATCTCACGCGAAGAGAACCTCAAGCACACCGCGGCGTTTCGCCTGGCCCTTGGGCGCACCGTCAAGAACCTCCAGGCGAGCTGGGTAAAGATGGGGATCGACGCGGCCACCGAAAGCCTCCGTTGGGGCGTGAACGACCTCGGCGGCACGCTCATGGAGGAGTCGATCTCGCGAATGGCTGGCTCGCAGCACGGCGTTCGCCTGGATCCGGAGGATCTGATCGGCGCCGCGCGGAAAGCGGGGCGAACCCCCGCGCAGCGGACGACTCTTTACGAGATCATCGAGACCTATCCGGCCGAGCCGGCGGGAGTGGCCTGATAGGCGCCAGTGAAGCGTCAGTCACTCAGCGACGAGGAGCGATCCGGTCAACTCGCCGGCGAGCCAGGGGGCGACGGCTTCGATGCCGTCGCGGCGGTACACCTCGCGCTGGCGAACCGCGCCGTTCGAGGCGCAGAGGTCGCGAACCCTTGCCAGCTCGGCTTCGCAATGAAGCTCATGGGCGTGGGATTCGCAGATCGCGAGCGCCTCGTCGATCCACTCGTCGAGCGGGACCAGGCTTTCCGTTCGAAGGTCGATGAGCTTGGCCTCGATCCCGTCGCGTGACGCCAAGAAGCGGTTCTCGGCCACCGTCTCACGGCGGGCCTCGGCGGCGATCCCTCCTTCGGCCGCCTCCCTTACGAGGCACTGAACAAGCGCCACGAGCGCCGCGACGTCCTCGAGGCGTGACTGCGTGTCGGCAATCCGGACCTCGATCGTGCCGAACCGAGGCTGAAGGCGAGCATCCCACCAAAGGAATGTGGGCTCGGGGATTGCTCCGCAGCGGATCATGACGTCCACCCGCTCGACCCAGTCGGCGTACGAGGCGAAGTACGGCGGGAGCCCGGTCCGCGGGAAGGCGCCGAACAATGAGGTCCGGGTCGATGCCAGGCCGGTGTCGCGCGCCTGCCAGAAAGGCGAGTTGGCCGAGAGCGCAAGCACGACCGGGAGGCGCTCTCTGAGGCCGTTGAGGGCTGCGATAGCAGCAGCGTCGCTCGGCACCGAGACCTGGACGTGCATCGCCATGGTGGGCTCGCGGCGGGCGAGCTCGCGCATCGTCTCGAGAACCTTCTGGTAGCGATCCTGCTCGGGGACCTGTGTCTCGACCCAGGTCGCGAGGGGGTGTGTGCCGGCGCCCGCCGCTCGGAGGCCCATGCCCTGGAGGGGCTCGACCAGAGACGAGCGCACCTCGCCGAGATCGGCCACGGCGTCCGCGACGGTCGGCTGCGGACTGGTCTCGATCTCCACCACGGCTGAGTGGGTCTCGAGCGAGCAAGGACCGCCCAGCGAAGCGCCGAAGCGCTCGACGACTTCCTCACCCCGAAAGCTCAGGCGTCCGTCGGCGTCGATCAGCATGAGCTCTTCTTCGATCCCGATCGAGTAGGGCGAGAAGATTGGCTCGTCCGGCCATTCGGCCCACTTGGGAATCCCGCTCATGCGGGCACCGGCGCACCCGAGTCGCGCACGCGGCACGCCTCGATGAACGCCTCGAAGAGCCGCTGCGCGGGCTCGTCCTCCATCGCTTCGGCGTGCCACTGCACACCCACGACGAAGTCACGGCGCGGTGCCTCGATGCCCTCGACGACGCCGTCGGGCGACCAGGCGACTGCACGAAGCCCGCGCCCGATCTGGTCGGAGGCCTGGTGGTGAAAGGAGTTCACCTCGAGCTGAGTCGTGCCGAGCGAGCGGGCGAGGAGGCTGTCCGGCTTGACCTCGACGGGATGGCTGACATTCAAAAGCTCGCCGCCGTTTCGGCGGTGCTGGACCTTCGTGCCGAATCGGCTCGGCAGATCCTGAAAGAGCGTGCCGCTCCGGGCCACGTTCAGTGCCTGAGCGCCGCGACAGATAGCGAGGATGGGGACCCGGGCCTCGATTGCCGCACGCGCGACCGCGAGCTCTGCCTCGTCGAGGTCCATCCAGGTCGGCCCGAGGGCGGGGTCCTCGTCCTGGCCGTAGGCGCTGGGATGGATATCGGGCCCGCCCGAAAGGCAGACTCCGGAAACCCGCCCGATCAGCTCCTCCATGTCCTCTTGGGGCAGGGGCGGAATGACCACCGGCAACCCCCCCACAGACTCGATCGCTTCCAGGTAGCGCATGCCGAGAGCCATCTCGGGGCGCGGCGGTTCACCCTCCGGCGTCACCTGCACCTGCGAGGCCACGCGAACCTCGGACGTGGTGACTGCGATCAGCGGCAAATCGCTCACGACTCTAGGTTAGGCGCCGGATTCCACCGTTTCCTTGTCCATTCGTCCAACCTCAGCGGCGATTCCGTGCCGCCCGGGCGAGCGGTGCCGTCAGCGGAACAGGTCTTGGGTTTCGGCTCGCCTGAGCGCGATCGCGCCAGGCCCGTCGTCGGTCGTGACGTGGCGCCCGGCTCCTGAAACGACTACGGCCGGCGTGCCCGAGGCTTTGTCGCGGGCGAGATCCGCGGCAGCGGCGATCTCGTCGGCGATCGCGATCACGGTCGCGCCGAGCCGTCGACCATCGCGGTCGGTCGCGCCGCGCCAGTCGTCGAGGGGACGCAGGCCCGCGCATCCGATCGCGAACTCGGCTTGGCCGAGGCGCCACGGCCGGCCGAAGCTGTCCGAGATCACCACCGCCGGCCGGACGCCGGCGGCTGCCGCGACCTCGGCGCGAACGCGTCGAGCCGAGGCGTCAGGGTCGGCAGGGAGGAGGCACACCGTTTCCTCCCCCGGCACGTTGGACGAGTCGATGCCGGCATTGGCGCAAATTAGGCCGCTCTTCGTTTCGACGATAAGGACGCCGTGATCCGCGCGCAGCACCTCTCGGCTCTCGGCGAGGATCAGCTCGATCAGGCGGGGGTTCTTGCCAAGCTCGCCCGCGAGCTTTTCTGCGTGCGCCGACGGCGCGACTGAGCTGAGGTCGACGACACGCCCCTCTACTTTCGATACGACCTTTTGAGAGACGACCAGGACGTCTGAGTCCGCTAGCTCTGCCGCGGTCGCGATCATCACTCCGAGGGGCGACCCTGGCTCGATCTCAGGCAGGCCCTCGACCGGGCAGATTTCGATCAAAGCTCGGCGAGCGCCGCAGCGGTGATCGGTGCCCGATCAGGGTCTTTCGAAAGAAGCGAGGAGAGCGTTTCAAGGTCGTCCGGGGTGTCCAGGTCGAGCGCCAGGGAGGGCACGTCCAAGAGTTTGGCCTCGTAACCGGCCCGTTGTGCGCGGTCGAGGTGTCGCTCGCGGCTCCCCGGGCCGAACGCCGGGCCGATCGCGTCGGCCGGAGAGAGGACGAGCATGTTTGTGCCGGTGCCGTGGCGGTCGGTCGCTACGCCCACGGTCCCTTCCGAGAACTCGGCTAGCGCTGCGTCAAGCTCGCCGGAGTCGAGAAGCGGGCAATCGCCGGGGAGGAGCGCGGTGCACGTGGCCCCAAGCGCCTTCGCGCGGACGATGCCGAGCGTCGCCGCCTCGGAATGCCCGTGATCGGTTGGGTCGCGAAGGACCTCGAGCGGGGTCGGGCTTCGCTTGGCGCGCTCCATCGCCACTTTCTCGGCCCGGCCCTCCCCGGTGACCATGACTACACGCTCAACCTCGCGTGCCGCATCGAGCGCGACGAGCACGTCGGCCAGCATCGCCCTCAAGATCGCGGCGCGACCAGGCGGCCCGATCGTCTCGACGACCCGCGTCTTGGCGCGCGCAAAGCGCTTCACGGGGAGGATGACGGTCGCTTTCATGGCGCGGGACGGAGTGTGGTCATTCCAAGCCCTTCCTCAGCCCAGTCGAGAACGCGCTCGGCAAGCGCCACCCTGCCACTTGAGCCGTCCATGAGCGTGTGGCACACGAGCGCTGGAACGTCCTCGGGCGGCGGATCGGGGTCGCCCTCGTCGACGACGATGCCGTCGAGGAGGCCCTCGTAGAGGGAAGCTACCCCGGCAGCGCTGACAGGGCGGCCAATCGCCGCCATGAAAGCCTCGGTTGGGCCCTTGATCGCCCGGCCCGAGACGAACGGGCTTACCGCCACGACCCGGGCGGAGGCTGACGCGATCGCCTCGCGCATGCCGGGTACCGCCAGGATCGGACCGATCGAGATCACCGGGTTGGACGGCCCGATCACGATCAGGTCGGCTTCGGCGAGAGCTTGGAGGACCTCGGATGTCGGCCGGGCCTCGGGCAGGCCGTCCACCTCGACTCCCTCGATCGGCGTCGCCCCCCCGTCGAGGATGAGGAACTCCTGAAGCCCGCGCCTGCCGGCGGAGGTGTGGACGTGGGTGCGGACCGGCTCTTCACACATCGGCAGGACGCTGCCCTCCACACCAAGGCCACGTGCGATCTGGGATTGGGCGGTCGTCAACGAGCCGCCCTCGGCTATGAAATGCGTGCGATAGAGGCATGTTGCGAGGTCTCGGTCCGAAAGCGAGAACCACCCCGGCGCCCCAAGCTCCTCAAGGCGCTGGTGGACGGTGAAGGTGTCGCCGGCGATGCCCCAGCCCCTTTCCTCGTCAATCTGACCGGCGAGCCAGTAGGTGCAGAGGTCGGGGTCCGGCGAGACGTGGAGACCGTGGATCTCGCAGTCGTCCGCGGTGTTAGCGATCACCGATAGGTCGGCGTCGAGGAGGGTGTGCATGCCGGCGGCGAGCTTGGCCCCGCCCGTGCCCCCAGCGAGGAGCGCGACCCGCGTAGGAGCGCTCACTCCCAGTGGTCGGTGTCGGGTAGCCCGGTTATGCGGATGCCCGCGTGGACCTTGTAGCGCACGTTGATCGAGATCAGGAGCGGCGTAAGCTGCTCGACGATCCGGGCCGTTTCGAGCGGCCCCGCGTTGACGGCACGAAGGCCCGGGATCGCCTCGACCAGAGCGGCGACCTTCGCTTTGTCGGCTTTCTTATCGCCGCAGAGAAGGACATCTTCGGAGAGCTCGGCGCTTTGGTCGGTCAAATCGGGCGCGCCCACCGTATGGAAGGCCGCAACAACCGTGACGCCGTCGGGGACCATTTCTTGTGCCTGCTGGGCTGCCGAGCCTTGCCAGACGCCGAGCGTTCGCGTGGCCTTGCCGGAGACGGCCGCGGCAAGCGGAACGGTGCAGTCGACCAGGAGCTGGCCGGGCTCGAGCGATTCCCGAAGGTTGGTCAGGTTCTCCGATTGCGCCCTGAAGGGAACCGCCAAGACGACGATCGGCCCCTGCTTGGCGGCTTCGGCGTTCTCCATCCCCTCAATCTCAGCCTCCGGCACGGCGTCGGAGAGCTTGCGGGCCGCCTCAGCCGCGCGATCAGCGTCACGTGAGCCCAGGACCACGGCCTTGCCGGCGAGTGCCCACCGCAGGGCCAGGCCGTAGCCAAGCGCGCCGGTGCCGCCGATTATCGGGATCGCGTCGGGCAAGTCGAGGAGTCTATGCGCGGTTATGCTCGCGCCGTGAGGCTTGAGGGACGCAAGGCGCTCGTGACCGGCGGCGCCAGCGGCATCGGCGCTGCCACGGTGCGCCGTCTCGCCGCTGAGGGCGCACAAGTCGTGATCGGAGACATCAACACTGAAGGGGCCGAGGCCGTAGCAGCCGAGGTGAGCGCCGACTCCGGGCATCTCGACGTAACCGACCCGGCTTCGACTGTGGCGCTGGTCGAAGAGCACGGGCCGTTTTCGATCCTCGTCAACAACGCGGGCACAGACGAGTTCGGCTTCTTCGCCGACACCGACCCCGGCGTCTGGGCGCGCGTCCTTGCGATCAATCTTGTCGGCGTCATGGCGTGCACCCACGCGGTCTTGCCGGGCATGCAGGAGGCGAATTACGGGCGCGTCGTGAACATCTCCTCCGAGGCGGGGCGAATCGGCTCTAAGGGCTCGGTCGCCTACTCCTCGGCGAAGGGCGGAGTGCTCGGCTTCACGAAGGCGATGGCGCGTGAAAGCGCCCGCTTCGGGGTCACTGTGAACGCGATCTGCCCGGGGCCGATCGAGACGCCACTCCTAATGCAGGCGCTCGAGTTCGGCGAGATCGGCCAGAAGATCATCGAAAACATGAAGGCAGGGACGCAGCTTCGCCGCCTGGGCACTCCCGACGAGGTGGCGGCGGTCGTGGCCTTCCTCGCCTCTGACGACTCCTCGTACA
Organism: Actinomycetota bacterium; assembly: GCA_030860375.1. GTDB lineage: Bacteria > Actinomycetota > Thermoleophilia > Solirubrobacterales > 70-9 > JALZKA01. The sequence goes on from JALZIJ010000067.1 coordinate 7,228, forward strand.
TGACCGGCGAGACGCTCGGCGTCTCGGGCGGCATGGGCATGTGCTGATGGGCGTCTGCCGGCTCGGCTGATGGCGACGCGTGTGGATTCGCCCTCCCTGGGTGTGGACAAACCCACGCGGGTGAGCTGATGACCTTCCCGAGTGCCGTCCGTCTGCGCGAGGTCGGCCCCCGCGACGGATTTCAGAACGAGCCCGAGACGATCCCCACCGCGGACAAGGTGCGGTTGATCGACATGCTCGGTAGAGCGGGATACAGGCGGATCGAGCTCACATCCTTTGTGCGGGCCGACGTGATCCCGCAGCTCGCGGATGCAAACGACGTCCTCGGCTCCTACGAAAAGCTCGACGGCGTCGCCTACTCGGTTCTGATCCCGAACGAGAAGGGGCTCGACAATGCGCTCGGGCGCCGCGAGCGCTTCGACGAGGTGAACCTGTTTCTATCCGCGTCGGAGACGCACAATCGGAAGAACGTCAACCGTTCTGTCGAGGAGTCGCTCTTTGGGCTGGAGCGGGTGATCGAACGGGCACGCTCGGAGGGCCTCCGCTGCGAGGGGGTGATCTCGGTGTCCTTCGGGTGCCCGTACGAAGGCAGGGTGCCGCCCGAACGCGTCTTCGTGATCGCGGAGCGCCTTCGCGACGCCGGCTGCGAGGAGATCGCTTTCGGCGACACGACCGGCATGGCGAACCCGCGACAGGTGGGCGAGTTCTTCGCCGAGGCTCGCGAGCGCCTTCAGGGAGTCGAGCTGACCGCGCACTTCCACAACACACGAGGCCAAGGGCTCGCCAACGTGCTTGCCGCGCTCGAGCAAGGCATCGACTCGTTCGAGTCGGCTTTCGGCGAGCTCGGAGGCTGCCCGGTGCCTCCGGGCGCCACCGGAAACATCGCTTCAGAAGACCTCGTCTCGATGCTTGAAGAGATGGGCGTCGAGACCGGAATCGACCTCGAAAGGTTGATCGCAGCCTCCCGCGAGGTACAGGAGGTATTGGGCCGTCCGCTCGGCGCGCACGTGCTGAAGGCCGGGCCGGTTGACTGGCGCGAGGACAAATCGACCTAAGGAGAAAACATGCCGAAGCGCACTGCAACAGCGAAGTGGGAAGGAAGCCTCCGCGAGGGTGTGGGGAGGATCGGCCTCGGAAGCGGCGCCTGGGAGGGGCCTTACTCGGCGCGCTCGCGCTACGCGGACGAGCCCGAGTCGAACCCGGAGGAGCTCCTTG
>JALZIJ010000076.1 GCA_030860375.1 Actinomycetota bacterium
GGCCGATCTCGATGAAGAGGAAGCTCGCCCCCCAGATCGCCCCGATGGCAAAGAGAAGGGTCCACTGGCGGCGATCCATCTGAGGAGATTAGTCCCGTCTGAAACCTCCTCAGGAAGCCACTTTCGCTGGTACTCTGGCCGGAAGATGGCGAGGACTGGGCTGAAATTAGGATGGGCTGGGATTGTGGCTGTGCTGTCGCTCGGCTTCATCCCCTCCGTCGCTCACGCCGACCATCCGCTCGAGCCTGATCTCGTCACGATCAAGCTCCGCGCGTCGGAGATGGAGATTGCGCTCGACGGCAAGAAGACGCTTCTCCGCCTCAGCAACCGAGTCGGAAATCAAGGGGATGGCCCGCTGGAGATTCGTCCGAGCACCGAGTTCACGGATTGCGACGGTGACGGTGAAGCCGAGGACGAGCTAGTGGGTTATCAACGGGTCTACGAGCACTCGTGGACCCCGGGGGTCGACGACTCCCCTTCCACCGACACCGAGGTCGGGTGCGTGATCTATCACCCCCAGCACAGCCATTGGCATGTCGCCTCGATCGCCAGATACAGCCTTTTCGACGAAGAGACCGGCGATCTGACGGACGGAAACAAGGTCGGCTTCTGCCTCTTGGACAGCGGCAGGTTGGACGGAGGCTTCATGCCCGGCCCATACACAAACGAGGGTTGCGGCTCACCCGAGCTGTTCCCCACTCTCACGGGGATCTCGCCAGGCTATTTCGATCTCTACGGGAGCTCTACCCCGGGCCAGCGGATCAATGTGTCCGGCCTCGAGACCGGCATGTACTGCCTTCGGTCCACAGCGGATCCCGACAGCGACCTCATCGAGAGCGACACCACCAACAACGTGGCGGAGGTACAGATCCGCCTGAACCCGGCACGGCAAGTGGTGAAGAAGCTCTCCCGGACCTGCGAGCTCGGCACTTAAGCCGTAGCTTCCGCCACCTCGCCCGGGTCTGAGCCCCAGTGGGCCTCCGGGTCGGGCGGCGTGTCGCGTAGGTACCACTCGGCGTCGAGGGCGCCCATGCAGCCGGTGCCGGCGGCGGTGACGGCCTGGCGATAGGTGTGGTCCACCAGATCGCCGATCGCGAACACGCCGGCCAGGTTGGTGCGTGTGGACTTGGCGTCCGTGCGCACATAGCCGTCCTCGTCGGTCTCGATCTGGTCGGCGACGAGCTCGGAGCGCGGGATGTGGCCGATGGCGACGAAGGCGCCGCCGACCTCCATCTCCTCGGTCTCGCCGGTATCGGTGTGACGGAGACGGACTGCTCGGAGCTTGCCGTCGTCGCCCGCGATGAACTCTTCGGGGATGAACGGCGTCCTGAGCTCGATGTTCTCCTTCTCTGAAGCACGGTCGAGCATGATCTTCGAGGCACGAAATTCGTCGCGGCGGTGGATGATCGTGAGCTTCGAGGCGTACTTCGCGATGAACATCGCGTCCTCCATCGCCGAGTCGCCGCCGCCGATGACGATGACTTCCTCACCCTTGAAAAAGGCGCCGTCGCAGACGCCGCAGGTCGACACCCCGCGACCCGAGAGCTCCAGCTCACCGGGTAGGCCGAGACGCCTCGGTTCGGCGCCCATCGCGAGGATGATCGAGTTTGCGACGTGCTCCTCATCGCCGAGGAACACTCGCTGGAGGCCGCCGTCGGTCAACTCGACGCGGTCGGCGTCGTCGGTCACGTAGCGGGTGCCGAAGCGCTCGGCCTGCGCTCGAAACTGGTTCATCATCTCGGGCCCCATGATCCCGTCGGGGTAGCCGGGATAGTTCTCGACGTCGGTCGTGTTCTGAAGCTGACCGCCCCACTGAAAGCCCTCGATCACGAGCGGCTCGAGGTTGGCGCGTGAGGCGTAAAGCGCGGCCGTATATCCCGCAGGCCCACCGCCCAGGATGATCAGGTCATCGACCTTGCGCTCTGCGTTCTCTTCGTTCATGCGGCCCGTCTTTCTCTCGGTCACTCGTTTCTCATGATGATACTTCACTTTTTGAAGTATTGGACGCCGCCAGAAGCTCTCGCTCCTGGGGCAGGACGCCTGGCCCGACCGTGCGGTCGCGAGGGCATTCCTCTTCCTCCCAGCGCTTGATCGTGCGCCGAAGCTGGAAGAACGCGACGATGCCGGGCGGCAGGGGAAGCCAGAACGCGATGAACCGGTACATGAGGACAGCGGCGAAGACCGAACTGCCGTCGAGCCCGAAGAGGACGTAGGTACCGATCATCCCGGCGTCGACCGCGCCGACGCCACCGGGTGCGCCGGGGATCAGGTTCGCGGCCATGCCGACGAAGAACCCCTGCACCACCACGGCGCCCGCAACGTGGAGGCCGAAGGCCTCGAAGCTGGCCCACATGATCGCGATGTTCGCCGCCCAAAAGCCGACCGCACCCGCGACCGCAAGCCAGCCGCGCCGAGGAGTCTTGACGATCTCGATCGCCATCCGCGTCGAAGTGGAGATGGTCGCCGGCACCGTCGCGAGCCTCACCCCGAGGCGCCCCAGCCATGTGTCGTGGTTCAAGCGTGCCAACCGGCGTTGGAGGTCGCCGGGAACCAGGGCGACGAGCAGGAGCAGCAGGAGCACGCCGCCCGCGATCGCGGCCGGGACGATCGTGAGTCCCGGAGGGTTGGGCCCGGCGAGCACGCCGGTGCGAAGGAGGATTCCGTCGATTACGAGCGCGAGCAGGTAGACGGTGTACATGAGGAGCAAGAAAGAGACCATCCGGGCGGCCGACTGCTGGCGAGGCATGCCGGCCTTGCGAAGCGCCCAGTAGGTGAGGACGATGCCGCCCGCGCCGCCCGCCGAGAAAAGGCGTGACGCTGCGAGCCCCGCCATGTTGATCTGGTAGCTCTCGCTCCAGGAGAGCTTCAAGACGTCGCCGCCGACGACTCCCTTGAAAAGCGCGACGTTCGCGAAGAACATGACGAAGCCGAACCCGACGCCCAGGGCAATCCAGCCCGGCTCCCCGTCGTCGAGCTTTTCGATTCCGTCCTCGATCCCGACGACCGCGGGAAAGAGGAAGTAGATCGCGGCAAAGAGAACGATGACCGCGCCGACTGTGAAGAGAATGCGCTTCGGATCCTGGAAGAAATTTGGCTCTTCACCGGAGTCCTCATCTTCGTCGGAGCCTGCGGTCGGCTCGTCGCGCGAAGTAGCCCCGAGGTTCCCATCGGCTTCGATCCGGCCAGACATCCCGCGTCCATGTTCGCATGCGCACTGGCGGCGCGGCTGCCGGGCTTCGCTCAGGCGCGGGCGATCCGCTCGAGGCACTGTACGACGGCGCTGATCCGATCGACCAGCGGCTCGGCCACGGGCTCACCGACGCGGATGGCCGCGACCAGCGCAGCGCCCGCGAGGAGGTCGGTCACGTAGTGCTCACCGAGATAAACGAGGGCGAAGCCGAGAACGCCCGCGTACGTGGCGCCTACCGCCCCGGCTCTTGGCCCCGTCTCGTAGAGGAGCAAGGCGCCCATCAACGACGAGCCGAAGTGAAGCGAGGGGAACGCCGCCCACGGGTTGCCGTTGAACGAGTCGTAGAGCTTCGGCCACGCTCGGCCCCAGACGCTCTCGCCGACGTCGACCATGAGACGGCGCACGGGTTCTTCGAGGTGCCCGTTCTCGGCCGCCCACCAGGGGGGCGCGGTCGGCAGGGCGTGGTAGGCGGCGCACCCGAGGTCGTAGGTGGCAGCCATTTGCCGCGCCGCGCGCGGGAAGCGGAGCTCCGACGCGGCCCGTTCGTCGTCGCGCAGGAGGATGTAGGCCACGGTCGCGTGCGGAACGAAGAACCAGGCCCAGTGAGCCATCGTGAGGACGCGGTCGAGGGCGTTCGGCTCGGCCGGGTTGGCGAGGGAGCGCTGAAGCCGGATCGTTGGGAGCTCGCCGGCGCCCAGCACGCGATCGGCATGGATCGGATAGTCGATTCGAAGGCGGCGCCGAAGCGCCTCGGGATCGTCGTAGGGGATCTCGTGGGCCATCACGAAGCCCCACATCTGAAGCGCGTAGAGGAACACGTCGCGCGTCCGCGTTCGCGGCCAAAGGACGGCGACGGCCGGAGGGCCCCCGACCGAGATCGCCACGGTCGCCGCAGCAGGCATGCGAAGCCGGCGCCGAAGGGGCGGCACGACGATCGCGGCTGCGATTGCAAGCGCAGCGCCACCGCGCACCGCATTTTGGAGCACGGTCCTGGGGCGGCGGGATGGACGGGAAAACCCTGGCAACGCGGCGCGAGTATAAGAAGGGATCGAGGGTCAAGCCAGGGCAGAGCGCAAGGGCGCCGCCCCTTCGGATTAGAATGCGGCGCCCGTGAGGACCCATCTCTTTTTCGCCGCCCTCGCACCCGACGTTGCGCACTCGCCGAACGCGGAGGACATGCGCATCGCCTTCTGGGTTTCGCTTGTGGTCGTCTCGCTGATCGGCTTGCTGATCATGGGCGGCCTCATCGTCGCGGTCCGCCGCTTTCGCTCGACGGGTGCCTCGGAGGAGCCACGCCGCCTCACGGCCGGTCGCGGCGTCATCGCCAAGGCAGCGGCCGGGCTCGGCGCAGTCGTGCTCGCGATGTTCATCTTCGGTGTTGTCACATCGGCGGGCGTCAAGCAGGCGACGGCTGAGGAGGGCGCCTCAGAGATCGAGATCGACGCCATCGCCCAGCAGTGGCTGTGGCGCTTCGAGTACCCCGCCCAGGCCGACGGCAGCTTCTCCGAGGGCATCGCGACCGTCTTTTCTTACAGCGAGCTGGTCGTGCCCGTAGACACCCTCGTAAACCTCAACATCGACTCCACCGACGTGATCCACTCATGGTTCGTGCCGGCGCTCGGCCCCCAGGTCTGGGCGGTGCCGGGCGAATTGATCGAGACCTCATTCATCGCCGACGAAGAAGGGCTCTACCACGGCCGCTCCACGGTCTTCTCGGGCACGGCCTACCCCTCGATGCGAGTGAGCGTGAAGGTCGTCTCAAAGGACGAGTACGAGGACTACATCTCGGGCCTGAACTCAAACCTTGCCGCTGGTCAGGAGGCCGTCCAGGAGTCGGTTGCGTCCACAGCGGCGGCCGAGGACTCAGACGCAACGTCGTCAACTGACGCCGCTCCGGCAGAGGCCGCATCGGAGGACGGGAACTGATGGCGCCCCCTACCATCGCCGAGCGCCGCCCCGAGGTCGTAACCCGGCGAGTACCTGCGGAGGACGGCTGGGTCGCAACCGCGACAAGCGCCGATCACAAGGTGGTCGCAAAGCTCTACATGGGCACTGCACTCTCGTTTCTAGCGGTGGCCGTCGTCGCCTTTGTGCTCACCCGGATCCACCTGATGATCCCCGCCTCGAACGTGTTCCGGCCCGAGATCTTCAGCCAGATCTCGACAGCTTCGATGACCCTCGTGACGGTGTTCTTCGCGGTTCCGTTCGTGCTCGGGCTCCTCGGCTACATCGTGCCGCTTCAGATCGGCGCCCGCGGTGTCGCACTCCCCCGCCTCAACCAGCTTTCTTACTGGCTGTTCGCGGCCGGCGCGCTCGTCTTCTTCGTGAGCTTTCTCTATCTCGTCCCCGAGAACGGCCTCTCGCCCTTGCCGCCGCTCTCCGACGACGTCTACTCCCCGCAGCACGGGGTCGACGCGTGGATCGGCGGCGTCGCGCTTGCCACGCTCGGATTCGTCTGCTGGGCGATCAACATGGTCGCGACCCTTCGGAACATGCGTGCGCCGGGCATGGCGTGGCGCCGGGCACCGGTGCTTGCATGGGGCGCGCGGGTCATCTCTTACATCGTCCTGGTCTGCGGCCCGGCGATGATCGCCGCCCTCACGATGCTCACGATCGACCGTAACTTCGGCGGCGTCTTTTTCGACGCCGGCGAGGACGGCGAACCGCTGCTCTTCGCGCATCTGAGCTGGATCTACTTCACCGGCATCCACACGATCATGGTCGTGTTCGCGCTCGCGGTCATCTCTGAGATCGTGCCGGCGCTCTCCCGCAAGCCGCTGTTCAGCCACAGCGCTGTGACGGGGTCGCTGGTAGCCGTCGGCGTCCTCGGCACGCTCGCTTGGATGCAGAATCTCTACGCGGCTCCGCTCGCCGAGGGCTTCGCGATCTTCACGATGCTGGTCGCCCTCTCGCTACTGGTCCCGATCGGGCTCATCTTCGTGGTCTGGATCGCGACCATGTGGGAGGGCGCTGTCTCGACGCGCGCGCCGCTCGTCTTGGCACTAGCTTCAGCGGTCGCGCTCGCGCTCGGGCTCGCGGGCCAGTGGGTCACCTCTGTGATCGGTGCGGGGCTGCTCCTCGAGAACACGGTTGCGGCGCAGCAAGACACGATCTTGGTCGTCGTCGGCTTCATCCTGGCCGGATTTGCAGCCCTCCATTTCTGGCTTCCGAAGGTCACGGGCAGAGCTGTCGGCGAAGGCATCGCCAAGGCCGTGACGCCGCTCATTCTCCTGAGCGTCACGGTGTTCGGCTTCGCGATGTTCTTCGCCGGGCTCGCAGGCCAGCCCGTTGACGTCTACCGCTACTTCTCAGATGACGGGGTCACGGCGCTCAACGTGATCGCGTCGATCGCGTCGATCTTCCTCGCCCTCGGCATCTTCGCGGAGCTCGCAAACCTCGCCCGTTCATACGGCGCGGGTCGCCCGGTCGGCCCCGATCCTTGGCGGGGCTCGACGCTCGAGTGGTTCGCCCTCTCCCCTCCTCCCGCCCACAACTTCGACGCGATCCCCGACGTGCGCAGCCCAGAACCGCTTCGCGATATCCGCGAGGCGATCCGCGAGCGTGAGGCGACCTTCGTCCCGCCAGAGCCGCTTCCGGCTAACGCGCCCCCCGAGGTCGGCGTGCCCGACCCCGACGACGCCGCCGGCCTGTCCTCGGACGCCGCCGGGGTTGACGCGCCCACGGCTGATCCCGACGACATCGTCTCGGGCGAAGCGGCGGACGGCTCGGATTCCGACGAAGACACGGGCGCGGAAGCCGAGCCGACCGACGAACAGCCCGCCGAAGAGGCCCGCGGCGCAGGCGACGAACCACATGAGGGGGCCGAGCTCGAGGACGGAGAGGCTGACACCACGGAGTCCGAGGACGCCTCAGGCGAGCAGCGCCCGAAGGGCGACGACGGCTCGTCCGTATCCTGAGGGCGATGGATTCGGCCGCTCCCCGCGGCGACGGGACCGCTGATCTGGCGCGCTTCCGGCGCCTCATCACAGCCACGATCGTCGCGACCTTCGTTTTGATCCTGATCGGCGGGATCGTCCGTGTCTCGGACTCGGGTCTCGGTTGCGGGCCCGCAGGCTCCGGCACGCACGGCTGGCCGCTCTGCGAGGGCGGCGTGATCCCCGCGGCCTCGGCTGAATCGATGATCGAGTACTCCCATCGGATCGCCGCCGGAGTCGTCTCCATCCTCATGCTGTTGGTCGCCTGGCGCGCCTGGCGCTCGCTTCGCCCCTACCGCTGGATCGTCGGCCTCTCCGCCGCTGCCGGCGTGCTCGTCTTGGCTCAGGCGGGGCTTGGGGGCGTGACCGTGGAGGAGGGCCTCCACGAGTACCTCGTGGCCGCGCACCTCGGCTTGGCGATGATCTTCCTGGCCTCTCTCTTCGCGCTGCGCCGCCTCGCTTCTGAGCCCCAGCCCGTTCCCGCCAGCGGTTCCCGCTCCCTGCGTGCGCTCTCAGGCGTGACAGCGATCCTCGTCCTGGCGACGATCGTGGCGGGCGGGGTGGTAGCCGGCACCGAAGGCGAGGGCACGCCCACAGAGCCCGTTCGGGGCGCTCACACGGCCTGCGGCGAGCAGTTCCCGGCCTGCCTGGACAGCTTCATGCCCTTCGGCATCGACCGCCTGGTCGACATCCAGCTCGTCCACCGGCTCTTTATGTACCTCACGGCGCTTGCCGTTCTGGCGCTCGTCGCGGTGGCAATCCGCCAACGGGCTCCGAGCCGCTCGTTTGCGGCCGCCGGGGGCCTCGTGGCGGCTCAGATCCTCCTGGGCGCAGCGAACGTCTGGCTCGGCAAGCACGCCGGGTTGATCCTCGCTCACCTGAGCCTGGGCACCATCATCTGGGCCACCCTGGTCTATGCCAACACGACGCTGATGCGCGTTCCGGCGCCCGTGGGCGCGCGCATCGCGCGGCATGGCGGCTCAACCGAGGCGGCGACTGCATGATGGAAAGCGCGACCGCAAAGGGGGGGCTCGAGGGCTTCGGCGCCGAGGCGCGGCCGACCTTTCTCGCCCACGTCCGTGACTACATCGCGCTCACGAAGCCCCGGATCATCTCGCTGCTCCTGGTCACGACCGCGGCGACGATGGTCGTGGCATCTCCTGACGCTCTCGCTCTCTCGACGGTCCTCTGGACGATGTTGGGCGGCTACCTTGCCGCGGGCGGCGCCGGAGCGATCAACCACTACCTCGACCGCGAGCGCGACGCGAGGATGGCCCGCACAAGCACGCGCCCGCTCGTCTCGGGCCGGATTGAGCCAATCCATGGCCTCGTCTTCGGGATCCTCCTCGGCGTTCTGGCTTTTGCGCAGCTCGCGCTGACGGTCAACCTGCTGTCGGCACTCCTCGCGATGGCAGGCCTTCTCGGCTACGTCTTCGTCTACACGATGTGGCTGAAGCCGCTGACGCCTCAGAACATCGTGATCGGCGGTGCTGCCGGCGCAGTGCCGCCGCTCGTGGGCTGGGCAGCGGCGACCGGCGGCCTGACGCTCGACGCCCTCTATCCGTTCGCGATCGTCTTCATGTGGACCCCGCCTCACTTCTGGGCCCTGTCTCTCCTCATCAAGGACGATTACGCACGCACAGGAGTCCCGATGCTGCCCGTTGTCCGCGGCGAGGAGACAACCCGGCGCTACATCGCCATCTACGCGGTTGCCCTCGTCGCGCTCACGGTCGCGCCCTTCTTGACAGGCCTCTTCGGTGCGATCTACCTGGCGGCGGCGATCCTTCTCGGCGGTGTTTTCCTGGCCCTGGCAGCGCGCCTCGCGGTTTCGCCCTCGCGGCTGGCAGCCCTGCGCCTCTATCTCTCCTCCCTCGCCTATCTGGCCCTCCTCTTCGGAGCGATGGCCGTCGACCGGGCGCTATAGGGTTGTGAGCTAAGTGGACCGCCGCCTCGCCGACAGAAACCTCAGAACCGGGCTCTTTGCCGCGGCGATCGCCGTCGGCGTCTTCGCGCTTGCCTTCGTGTTCGCGATCTTCTACCTCGGCTAGCGATGACGGGTGAGACTAAAGAGGCGAGCGAGCTCGTCTACGTGCCGGAGCCTTCATGGCTTCCTGCGCTCGCGGCATTCGGCCTTGCGGCCGTGCTCGCAGGCCTTTTTGTGTGGTGGCCCTACGGCGTCGTCGGCGCCATCGTGGCGTTCGTCTCGATCGTCCGCATGTTCCGCGGCACCTCCGACGACGTCTCGCGCCTTCCGCGCCGCCAAAAGCTGACGACCGCCGTCCTGCCGGCCGTACCGCCGCGCAAGCCGAGCTCTTAGCGCCGCTTCACGGCTGCGAGAGTTGGGTTAGTGGCATAGGGCCTGCACAACCCATCTTTCGCGGTGCTCTGGGCCGTCGGGGCGTCAGTCGTTAGGTACTCGCTGCTTCAGACTCGGGCGAGTTCATGCTCGATGTCGCGCCGTCGGACGTCCATACGCGCATGATGTCTCGCATCGAGAGCACACCCACGAGCTCTCCGCCCTCGACCACGACGAGGTGGCGGATGTGGCGGCGCGACATCTCCACCGCCGCGCGCTCGAGGCTCCAGTCGGGCGCCGCCGAGATGATCGAGCCCGAGTAGTGGTCGCTCACCTTCTCTGAGTCAGGATCCTCCCCCTTGCCGAGCGAGTTGAGGATGTCGCGCTCGGAGAGGACCCCGGGCGCGGGGAGCTCCTCGTCGATCACGACTGCGGCGCCCACCTTGCGCTCGGTCATCTTCCGCGCCGCGTCCCTGAGGGTGTGTCCCGGTCCGACGGTTAGGACAACTCCGGACATTCCGTCCCTGACTTCCATCTTGGTCTGCCCTTACCCCTTTTTGGTCGCGTTAGTGCGGATCGGCTCCAACATATCCGAGCCGGATCTTTTGTGCGTAGCTGCGCGATCTGAGATGCCGCTCCGCAAGATAGGATTGCGCGCGTGCCAGGTCACGTATCAGTCGCCCGCGGGAAGGCGATAGCCGCCGTCTCCCTCGCCCTCCTGGCGGGGGCGCTTGCGTCTGGCTGCGACACTCAGGAGGAGGCCGACCTCGAACGCGGCAAAGATCTGTTCACCAACGGCTGTTCAATCTGCCACGCCCTCACCGAGGCGAGGGCCACCGCCACGATTGGTCCCAGCCTCGACTCCTCCTTCGCCCAGGCGCGGGCCAACGGCATGGACCAGGACACGATCGAGGGCATCGTCGAAGCCCAGATCGAGAACCCGCGTGACGTAGACGAGGCAGACCCCGACTACGTCAACCTCTATATGCCTGCCAAGATCTTCACCGGGTCAGACGCCGAGGACGTGGCCGCATACGTCGCGAGCGTCGCCGGCGTCGAAGGCATCGAGCCGCCGGCCCTCCCCGAGGAGGCGGAAGGTTTGTTCACCGAGCAATGCGGCGGCTGCCACCAGCTCGAGGACGCCGGGACTGCAGGCGGCATCGGACCGAACCTCGACGACGTCCTCCCCGGCCAGGACGCCGAGATGATTGATCAGTCGATCCGCGAGCCCGAGGCCGAGCTCTCCCCCGGCTTCGAATCCGGGATCATGCCCGTCTTCGACGAAAACGCGATTCCCGACCAGAACCTTGCCGACTTGGTCGACTACCTGATCGAGTCCACCGGCGGAGCGACCGACTCGGCCTCGGGCTCAGCCGCGGGCTCAGCCGCGTCGGGCGGCAAGTGACGCGGCGGGCGCTGAGCCCTGGCTGCGCGTAGCCGCTTCGCCACGAACCAGAGCGCGACGAACGCCTCGATCCCGAACAGGATCGCTCCTGCCAAGGGATCGACGACCGCGGCCAGCAAGACCACGGGAACCATCGCGATCCCGACGACCACAACGGCCCGAAACATCATTGCCTCGGTGATCTTCACGGCGCGAGTATTCCCGATGGGGAGCGTTCAATCGCCGATCGCGCCCCGAGAGGCTCCGCTACAAAATATAGATCGTGACAAAGACGACGATCCACATGACATCTACGAAGTGCCAGTAGATGCCGGGAACCTCGACGCCCAGGTGGTCTTTCGCAGCCGTCCCGAAGTGACCCTTGTAGGCGCGGATGTTCGCGAAGGTCAAGAGCAGGAGGCCCACGAAGACGTGAGCGCCGTGGAGGCCGGTGAGGCCGTAGAAGATCGAGCCGAAGGCGCCGTCGCGGGCTGAGAAGCCGATGTGGACGTACTCGTTCATCTGGATGAAGAGGAAGGTGGCGCCGAGGAGCCAGGTGGCGGAGAGGCCCATCTGCATCGCCCGGCGGTTGCCTTTCTTCGCACCCTCGAGCGCCCAGTGGACGGTGAAGCTCGACGAGACGAGGATCGCGGTATTGACGCCCGCGACGAGGACCGGAAGCTCGTACGGCTCGGGTGGCCATGGACCCTGGTTCGCGACGACTCGGATGAAGAAGTAGGAGGCGAAGAACGCCCCGAAGAGCATGACCTCCGAGACGATGAAGAGGAGGATGCCGAGCGTCTGGCGGTCGATCCGCGAGCTCTGGTGCGCCTCGGGTGGCCCGTGCTGGTGGTCGGCGTGGCTGCCTGCTATCGATGCGGATTCCATCAGTGCTGCTTCTCGTGAGTCGCGTGAGGCAGCACTAGTGGGCCTCTCCGGCTGTGTCGCCCACCGCGACGCCCTCGTGGTTTTCATGACCTTTCGCCTCGCGAGCGGTCGCGTCGGGTACTGCCGCCGGCGCCACGTCGCCGCCCGCCTCGACGTGCTCAACCGGCTTGTCGGTCAGTTCCTGGACGCGGTCGATCAGCCCTTCTGAGAGCCACACGGACTGCTCGCCCACCAGCGTCGAGATCAGGATCTCGTCGATCCGGTAATGCTCGATCGCGTTCTGAACGGCGGCAAGGGGCGCAGGGCTCATGGGCTGCCCCGTCGCGTCGATATCGGCGCGGTACATCTCGGCGAGGGTGCGAGCGAGGCGCTCGCACACCTCCTCGCGCGAGAGCTGCCCTGAGCGGGGGCAGATGAAGGTGTAGCGGTGGGGGCTCTCCTCCGCGCGGGACTTGAGGCGCCCCAGGAGGTCGGCGCTCGCAACGGTTTGAGTCGCGACGACGAGGGTGTGCGTCACATCCCAGCGGACGGCGTCGTCGTCGATGCGGACCGGGATGTGGGTGATCGCCTCCTCGAAGTGGCCGGTGGCCCATTCCACGAGGTCGCGGCGCATGAGGCCGTATCGCGACTCGGTGAGGCACGAAAGAAGAACCTCGGCGGGCTGATAAGCGCGGATTGCGTCATCGAGCGCGAGGAGCGGGTCGGGATCCATGACCGAGCCCTCGGACTCGATCCCGAACTCGGCGAAGACCGACTGCGTTACCTCCACCCGGCTTCGTGCGGCGTCTGAAAGCTCGTCGCGATCGACGATCTGCCCGGCGATTGGTTGGTTCTGCGGCGCGGCAATGGCCACGCGCACGGCGCCCGCGTCAATCCGCTCGCGTACCGCGTTCAAGAGCTTTCGACCGCCTGCGACCTCGTTCAAGAAGACGAGAACGGTGCCGCCCTTGACGTCCACCGCTTCGGCAGCGGAGCCGTTGTGGGAGACGTCGGTCACGTCGTCGCGCCGGAGGTTGTGCCGACCACCGCGGGCTCGGGCTCAGCCACGTCGTGGCCATCCTCGCCGGCCATGATCGCGTGGCGCGCGCCGGGCACGCCGAACTCATACGGTCCGCCGACCACGCGCGGGATCTCGTCGAAGTTGTAGACCGGCGGGGGCGAGGAGACGAGCCATTCGATCGTCTTCGCGCGCCAGGGGTTGTCGCCCGCCTTCGGCCCCCACTTCCAGCTCACCACCACGTTGTAGATGAAGATGAGCTGCGCGAGGCCCAAGACGAAGGAGAAGATGGTGATCACGAGGTTCCAGTTGCCGAACTGCTCGGCGTAGTCGGCGACGCGACG
>JALZIJ010000078.1 GCA_030860375.1 Actinomycetota bacterium
ATCCTCCAGCGCCTTGACCGCAGCGTCGAGCTCTGCCTCCGTGAAAGAAGGTGTCACAGCCGTCTCAACGCTTACAAGCGATCGTGATGCCGTCGGCGATCGCGACCATTGCGATGTCGATGCGCTCGTCGTCGGCGAGGCGGTCGTTGAGATCGGCCACTGCACGTGCCGACTCATCGTCGGGCCTGGGGTCGATTACCCGGCCGTCCTGGAGCACGTTGTCGAGCAAGATGAGCCCGCCGGCACGTGTGCGCTTGAGCGCCTCCTCGAAGTAGGCGTGATACCCGGCCTTGTCAGCGTCGATGAAGACAAGGTCGAAGATCTCACGCTCAGGCAGGGCGCGGAGGCTCTCGTCTGCCGGGCCGACGCGGATCTCGACGCGCTCGGCAACGCCGGCTTCCTCCAGGTTGCGAGCGGCGGTTGCGGCGTACTCGTCGGAAAGCTCGAGGCAGAGGAGGCGACCTCCCGGCGCGAGCCCGCGAGCGATCGAAATCGCCGAATAGCCGGTGAACGTCCCGACCTCGAGCGCCTCGGTTGCACCGATCGCTCGCGTGAGAATCTCCATAAAGGCGCCCTGGTCGGGGGCGATCTGCATGACGGAGATCGAGCCCATCGCCGCCGTCTCTTCCTGAACGCGGGCGAGCACGTCGTCCTGGCGGGAGCCGCGGGAGACCATGTAGGCGTGGATGTCGTCGTCGAGGACCGTGTACTTGCTCACGCGCGCCTCCCCTTCGCGAGCGTAACCGCAAAGCCGCACGCTGCGCCGACCAGGGCGCCTACGACCCCGGCGCCGACCTCTGCGAAGACCTGGACCAGGGCGATGAGGAGGACGACGAGCGCGCAAACGAGGACGGCGAAGGGGTCGTAGCTCTCCTCGGGATCTGCCCGGCGCTCCGGCTCGCGCAGGGCGACGTAGGCGGCGATTACGCCGAGCGCCATGCCGTTCTGGCCGGCCGCGAAGTTCGCATCGTCGCCCAAGAGGTCGTTGAGGCCGTCGGCGCCGAGGATCGATAGAGCGCCGCAGGCAATCGCTAGAACGAGCGCCGGAAGGCTGCCGATGCGCCGTTCTACAGGCGGCAGGAAGATCGCGAGCGCGAGGCCGCAAACGAAGAAGTAGCCCGCGCTCTCATAGAAATAGGGGGCGATGAGGAACCGCGGAGCCTCCTGCGTGAATGTGAGGTCGAAGGCGTCCAAGAAGAAGCTGCCGCTCGCCTGCGTGGCGATAAAGAGAATCGCCGGGACGGCGAGCAGGATTCCGGTAGCCCAGGGCCGAGTCGCCAGCTCCTCGCGCCGCGCGCCGAGTCGGCCGGGGCTCTCCCGGCGCTCCTCGGTGCGCGCGCGGCGCTCGCGCTGTTTCTTCTCTCGGCGCCCCTCTCGGATCCTTATCTCGTCGCCTTCGCGCTCGAGGCGCGGCGCCCGCTTGCGGATGCGTGTCCCGCAATAGGGACATTCGGTCACGTAAGGGCTCACCTCGGAGCCGCAGTTGCGACAGACGACGCTGAGTTCAGGCCCGGCCATCATCAAATGAGTACCAGTTCGCGCACTACATCCTCCAGCTGGTGCCGTCGCTCCCAGGCGGCGAGCTGGCGGCGGGCGCCCGTCCCCTCGCGAAGAATCTCCCAGACAGTCTCGAGATGACTCGCGCAACCAAGCTCGTGCGCATCGCCGGCGAGCTCTTCGAGGAGGCGCTTTGCCAGCTCCGGCGCCGGGACGTGATGACCCGCCCGGAAGTCGACCAGCTCGCCCTCCATTCCGCGAATGGCCGCGCGGACCTTGTTGTCATCGATCAATTCCGAGGGATACTCGACCAGCGGCACCTCGGCGTCGTGGAGCTTCGACAGCCTCCGGGCAAGTGAGACGGTGAGCGCCGCCAGCGCGAGGGTCGCCTCGAGACTCGTCTGCTGGTCGCAGATGCGCGTCTCGATCGTTCCGATATTCGGATGGGCCCTGACGTCCCACCACAGGTACGTGTAGTCCTTGATCGCCCCCGAGCGAACCATCTGGCCGACCCGGTGCGAGTAGATCTCCCAAGTGCCGTAGTGCGGCGGGATGCCGCAGCGGGGAAAGGCGCGAAAGACCGGAGTTCGGGCAGACATCATGCCCGTCGAATGGCCGCGCCAAAACGGCGAGTTGACCGAGAGCGCGAGAAGAAGCGGCAGGTAGCGCCGGATGCCGTCCGCGACGTAGATGGCACGATCGGCTCCCTCCATGCCGACGTGGACATGAGTTCCGAAGATGAGCTCGCGCCGGGCGATATAGCCGAGGTCTGCCACCAGCGCGCGGTAGCGCGGCCGGTCGACGACCGCCTGTTCCTCCCAGCGGCCGAAGGGGTGCGTGCCCGCGGCGCCGACGACGAGGTTCCGCTCGGCCGCAATCTCGACCATCATCCGGCGGAGCTTCCGAAGCTCTTCTCCCGCCTCGGCGATGCCGTCGCAGGGTGGCGTCGCGATCTCGAGGACGGAGGTGAGAAGCTCGGGCTTCACCTGGCCCTCGTGCTCGGGGGGGACAGCTTTCAGGATCGCCTCGATCTCCCCGGCGAGGTCCAGCGAGTCTGGATTAAGGAGCATCAGCTCCTCCTCGATGCCCACCGTGAACGATGGCCCTGTGAAGGCGTGTTCGATCATCTGACACCCGCTTCCGAGGTCGCGGTGGACCTCATTATGATCGCCCGCATGGAAGTCAAAAGCTTGAATGCCCAAAAGTCCCTGCTCGACACTCTCGCTCCCGGCAAGCGCACGCGCCTTCGCCGCCTGCTTTTCGAGTTCGGACCCGGGAACGGCACGCTCATGCTGTTGCCCATCGATCAGGGAATCGAACACGGCCCGCGCGACTTCTTCCCCAATCCGGACTCGAAGGATCCCGAGTATCAGTTCCGCCTCGCCGCCGAAGCCGGCTATTCGGCGCTCGCCTGCCAGATCGGCATGGCCGAGAAGTACTACCCCGACTACGCGGGCAGCGTGCCGCTGATCCTGAAGGTGAACGGCAAGACCGACATCCCGAACTCAGACAACGCCCTTTCCACCTGCAACGCGAGCGTCGAGGACGCCGTGCGCCTCGGCGCCGACGCGGTCGGCTACACGCTCTACGTCGGCTCGCCCCATCAGGGGCAAGACCTCGAGCAGCTTCGCCAGGTGCGCCAGGACTGCGACCGCTTCGGAATGCCGCTCGTCATCTGGTCCTACCCGCGCGGCTCGGCCCTCGACGCGAAGGGCGGGCAGACCACCTTCTACGCAATCGACTACGCAGCGCGTATGGCGATGGAGATGGGCGCGGACATCGTCAAGCTCAACATGCCGAAGATCGACCCCGACAAGGACAAGCTGACCCCCGCTCCCTACAACGAGTTCGACGTTTCCTCCGAGGAGGCGATCCGCCAGTGCGTCGAGTCGGCCGGACGATCGCTAGTCGTCCTCTCGGGCGGCTCGCGGATCGCCGACGAGAAGTTGCTCGAGCAGACCGGATTCATCATGAAGGCGGGGGGCTCAGGTGTGATCTACGGCCGCAACGTCTGGCAGCGCGAATGGTCCGAGGCGCTCGAGATCGTCGCTGAGATCAAGGAAAGCCTGCTCGCGAACGTGACACGCGTTCCGTAGGGCGTGGCTGCGCGGCCACTGCCGCGACCTCGGGCAACGGAAGCCCGGGAGCCTATGAGCCGTCTAACAGCCTGTCTCGCCGTCGCCTGAGAGACCCGTGTCGCGACTGCCGTAGTTGTGAACCCACGAACGGGTTCTTGCAGTTCCGCAGCGGGGGCGCCCAACCGGTAAAACTTCTGGTGGTGTGCAGGCGGCGGGGTTCAAGCCCGCCGCGCCCTCGCTGGGGGGATCGGAGGCAGGTTCGATCCAAGACGAAGGAAAGACGGCACGCGGTGAGATGATCGCCGCGGTGAGGGTTCTTGCGGCGTCGGTGGCAACAACCCTGCTCATGGCCGCCGGGATCTTTCCTGGCGCAGCTGAAACCAGTATCGCGAGCGGAGCCCAGCGGGGAGCCAACCCACCTCCGCCGTGGCGCTCATATCCGCTGAACCAGGTGGAGTCCAACCTTGCTGCCCAGGCCCGCCAGGACGCCTGCGACTTCGCCTCGCGCCAGCGCAACCCTGACAGGCGCGCGCTGCTGATCTTTCTGATGGGCCGGGCAAACCAGCATGACGGCACATTCGGCGTCGGCCGGGACGACGACTTCACCCCGAACAATCGCGTCTTCGAGGTCCTCCGTGAGGCAGGGCAGGCCTATGGGGAATGTCGCTCGAGCCGGCGGATGCGGGTCGACATCGCCTATGGGCTGACCAACTACGAGCTGAGCGAATCGATTCAGACGAACGGCTCTGCGCGGCAGGCGGGGCTCGCGCAGGCGCGCGTGGTGAAGAAGCTCAATCGCCGCCTCCCCCGCGGCGTGGGCGCGGCCACCGCGGGTGACATCGAGCCTGGCTGGGATCCGGGGGGCTCCGGGCGAGCGCTCAACCTGGTCCGTGGGGGCGCAGGGGAGGGCCCCCAGTACTTCAACTTCGGGACGGCTGGTCAGTGCCCGCCCTTCGGCACGGCTTGCCAGGGAAACTGGACCCCGACGGACATCGCGCGCGGCTCGCAGGACCAGGGCGTCATCCCCCTGCCGCAGATCTACTACCCCAGACAGGCACAGACCTGGGGCCTCATCGCAAATCGATGGGATCGCTTGGGCGGCAATTGCCCGGAGCGGAAGCGAAAGAAGAACGGTTGCTACGACTTCGGCGGCGCGACATCGCATCCCACCGGGTGCGCCGGCGTCGAGTTCACGCCCGAGGAGAGCTGGCGCCGCCTCCGCCAGGCCACGGACAATCGTGTCGGCAGACGCCTCATCTACTTCAACCCGCACCGCGTCAGCTGCCGTTCCGTGGCTGAGGAGCCCAGCCCCGTCACGCAAACCGACGTCTCCCTCCCACTGATGCCCAACGACGTCCCGGGGGAGATCATCCAGGACCCGGACCCGGTCGTCAGCGAATACGTCATGGGATCACTCGTAAATGCCTGGCGCGCCGGCAGCGCGCGTGAGCTCATCTGGGTCTACGCGGGCGCCGCGGGCCCCGATCCGAGCACCGGGGAGCCGTCCTCCTCCGGCCGACTCTTGGTCATCCGTGAGCGCTACTCGCGCGACCGGCCACCGTCGACGTCGACGGAGCAGATCGACATCGCGGGTGAAGGCCCGCTGCGGATCGTCGAAGCGCCGTCGGGCCACCGCGCCATCAACTCCGCGCGGGGTGACGGGGTCATCGCCTTCGAAAGCGCGGCGGGGGCCGAAGGTCTGCTCGACCTCTCGGCGAGTTCGGTGAGCCTGACGTCCGAGCCGTAAGCCCGCTTCGCTCGCGTGCATCACGCCGTATAGGAGGACAGCGCAGCCGACTCTGTTCGTGGAGGGATGGGGCTGTTGTTCGTGCGATCGGCGAAGTGCGGGGCTCACGGACCTCTCGGCACCCGGGTGCCCCCACAAGCGTGCCTCGTCCGAGGGCCAGAAGGGCGGCGCAAGGTTGGTTGCAGGGGGCGGATTTCGTCCGCCCGGGGCTTGAGGGTACGTACGTGTCCTTCGGCCCGAGACTTCCGAGCACCGGCGCGGTCGTTCTTCTGATCGCCGGGATCCTGCTGCTCCTTGTCACGGATGAGAGCAGCGGACCCGGAAGTCGCGGCGGGAGCGCGAAAGAATCCCCTCGCGAACGAGTTGGAGCGGTCGTGACTCGCGTCATCGACGGAGACACGGCCGAGATGGAGCTCGATAACGGCGGCGAAGAGGGCGTGCGGTTCATCGGCGTCGATACTCCCGAGTCGGTCGCTTCCGGCCAACCCGTCGAGTGCTTCGGCAAGAACGCGAGTCGATTTACGACCAGGCTTATCGAGGGGGAGCGGGTCGAGCTCCGTTTCGGCGCGGAGCGCCGCGACCACTACGACCGCCTACTCGCCTACGTGCACCTCGAGGAGCGGTTCGTAAACGCGGACCTCGTCAGGCTCGGCTTCGCGCGCACGCTCGAGATCGCGCCGAACATCGACTACGCGGTGCGTTTCGCGGCTCTCCAACAGGAGGCGGCCAACGCTGGCCGAGGCCTGTGGAGCGCATGCTGAGGCGGTCGTCACAGGTGAGACCGTGGTTGTGCGCTCTATAGACGTAGAACTCCGGTCTCGATCTCGCTGAGCCCACTTGTGCCGCAAGTAACTAAGAAATGGTTGGCTTTATGTGAACATACGTTTGCATTGACGCCCTCGTCCTGATAGGTTTTCGCGTCCATGCGCATGCGACAGAGCCTCAATGACTGGGAGTTGGCGTTCGAGCACGAGATGCTGCTCGACCGGCAGCGGCGTGCCCAGCTTCGCCATCGTGCAGCGGCTCGCTCGCGGGCGCGGCGCGTCACCCGGGTCGAAAAGTCCGGCAAAGTGCGCTTCAGCGTCCTCATCACCGCGCTCACGCTGACCGTTGTGGTCGTAACCGTGGTGATGTTCGAGACGCTTGCCCTCCTGATGGGCTAAGCCCCCCGGGCTAACTGACTCTCGCCCACCCGCCGGCAGAAACCGGCGGACTATCTAGGCGTCGGGTTCGGCGCGACCCAGCGCCTCTTCGACCTTCGCCGCGGCACCGTCGATGATCGCCACCTCGATCTCGTCTCGGCCGTCCTCCCCGTCGGAACCGGCTCCGTCTACGACGTCGATCTTACCCTCGTTTATGGAGAGCCAGACCTCCTTACGGTAAACGGGCACGTCCTTCGGCGCCGCGATGCCGAGGCGGATCTTGTCCCGTGAGACCGCTAGGACAGTCACTTCGACATCCTCGCCGATCATGATGCTCTGGTTCGTCTTCCGCGTAAGGACCAGCATTCTCGCCTCCATTCGAGCTACCCCCCTCAGGGCGCCGGCCGGGTATGTCCTACCTCCACCCTAGACCATCCATCGCGAACCGGCGCGGCTATCTGAGGCGACTGGATAAAGTCCGCGCCCGCAATGCCCCGAAAGCCACTTCGCTCACAGCTGAATCAGGTCCGCGCCTGGGTTCGCCAAGGCCGCACGGACGCTTGGATCGCCCATCAACTCGACGTCCCAGCGTCCGAGCTCCGCGAGTTCCGCCGCCGCCACGGCCTCGAGGCCGACGGTGAGGATCCCGCAGAGCTCGACCTCCGCGACGAGATCGAGGCTGAGATCGAAGCGGCCACCCTCGAAGAGACGGAGGCCGCAGAAGCTGAAGAGGCCGAGGGGGTCGACGAGACCGGAGAAGCCGATGAGACGGGTGAGGACGCCGAGGGCAATGAAAGCGAGGGCGATCAGCCCAAGGGGCGACGGCGCCGCAGGCGCGGCGGCAGGGGCAAGCGGCCCGGCGCAGGGCTTCAGGCAAGCTTCGACCACGGCGAGGCGGACGGCTACGGCCTCTGGTTCGACCCCGCGGTAGCCGAAGACCCGGTCTACTCCGAGCATTGGGCCGGCAAGCGGCGCATCGAAGTCACGATCGAGCCGGACCGCATCGTGATCACCCGCAACGAGGACTGACCCACCGCGGCCATCGGCCGCCCTTCAGCCCTCCTGCTTACGCTCTCCGAGCCACGCGTCGTTCGGCACCCGACCCAGATGCGTCACGAGATCCTCAAGCGCCCGGAGCTCGTTCGAGGGCGTGCCGTCGTCGAGGAGGCGTCGCATCGACGCGTTTCGCACCGCCGTTGGCGCCCGCTCGAACAGAAAGACGGAGATCTCCTCGTCGCGCTCCGACGGAGCCGCGATGTCGGGCACGCCGGCCTCGGAGCCCATGCGCCGCAGGATTGCGACGAGCTCCACGCCTCGCCCGTCGCGAAGGCGCCGTGCCGGGAAGCGCTGCTTGACTGCCTTTCGAAGGGCTTTCCGCTGCTCTGAGGGCAGCGCCCTGATGCCCGCTCGCGGATTGAACCCACGAACCGTGGACCCTCGAAGGGTCGAGCGGGCCATGTGTGCCAGAGGCTGCCAGTGGTTCTCGGGAATCACCCGCAGCAAGACCAAGCCGCCGAGATAGAGCGCCAAGATCACGATCGCGATCAGGATCTTCGCCACCAACCCCCACTCCGGCAGGAACGCGAAGCCGACGGCCACGACCACCGCCAGGACCAGCGCGCGCACCACTTCCGCATTTGGGAAGTCGATCGGGCGGGGGCCCATCTGGCAGCGAACGAACATGTAGGTGGCGGGGATGCCGAAACCGACGAGCATCCCCACGGGCGCCGCGTATGTGCCGATCTCGGGCGCGAGCAGGAGCGTCAGGCCGATGAAGATGACCATCGCTCCGAGGCAGCCCGAAACGAAGACGAGGCGCCCGTTGGGAAGGATCACATTCTGGTTCACCGTCCGGTAGAGCGCCGGCATCACGAGCGCGGCTGCTGTGAACGGAATGAGCGGCGCCGCGTCGGCGTACTCAGGCGGAGCGATCTCGACGATCACCTCACCGAGCAGGATCATGGCGAGCACCGCGAAGATGCAAAGCAACGTGAAGTAGCCGAGGAGCTGGCCCCGCTGGGTCTGTTGCCCGTACTCGTCGCGAACGGCCTGAAAGATCGCCGCCTTACGTAGTGGGCGCATCGCCATGCGAAAGCCTTGCGGCAGAAACGAGACGACGAACCCAAGCCTCGACGCGAGCGCGTAGACGCCCAGCTCCGTGTCCGAGACGACACGAGAGAGGATGAATACGTCCGCATTCTGGATGATCCAGAAGGGAAAGACCACGGGCGCTCTGCGCCGGCCCTGTTTCGCGATTTCCCACGTCTCGCGCAGATCGAGTGCCGGGTGAAAGCTCCGCCGCAGGAGGAACAGCCCGATGACGCTCGCGCCCGCGACTCCGAACGCAGTGGAGGCGATCGCCCCTTCGATGCCCGCGCCAGCCGCGAGCAGGATGATCAAGGTGACGAGCGCAATCAGGGGCCGTGAGGCGTCGGCGATGATGAACGCCGTCGGGCGACGTTCCAGCCAAAGGGTGATTGAGGTGAGCTTGGCCGCAGTCCAGAACGCCACGGCGGCGGCGGCCCAAACAACGTAGATCGAGTCGTCACTCGAACCTATGAGCAGCTCGGCGAGCGGGCCGGCGAAGGCGATCATCACGCCGGCGCCTGCAAAGCCAAGGACGAGCGACCACAAGAGGCCAACTCCCAGCGAGCGCTGAGGGGAGGTGGAGACGAGCTCGGACGCCTCCTCGTCGTCATCATCGTCATCGCCACCGCCGAAGACCCGGCGCACCGTGCCGGCCTTCGAGGCCACCACGAAGACTTGAGTGATGACGCCCGCGAGGAAGAGAAGGAGCGCGTAGCGCCCGAGGTCCGCGGGGCCCAGGAAGTTCGCCACCACGGCGATCGAGACGAGCTGGATCAGGTTCGAGATGAGGAGGGAAAGGCCCTGAACGCCGGCGTAGCGGAGGAGCCGGACCCCGAGGATCGCCCCTGACCCGCCGGGGTCCCCCTCCTCCCTCGTGACCCCCCGGGTCACGCGTCCCAGATCGACCAGTCGCGAAACGGGCGCCCGGCCAGTTCGCGCATGCGCTCGGCATCGTCGCGAAGAGCGCGGAGCGCCTCGTCTGTCAGCGCGAGCCCGACGTCGGGACGATCGATCGTCTTCTTCATCGGGAGGCGCTCGTCCAACGCGAACCAGAGCTTGGGCGGAATCACCTTTCCCCACCGCGACTTCGACGCGCGCTCCATGCGGATCGCGAGCTTCGTCGCCCTGGTTTTCCGCGCCGTGGCATGCCGCTCGCGCTCGAAACCCGGATGGGTGAACGATGGATCGGCACCGGAGAACTCAAAGACTCGGCGGAGCGTTTCGGCGCGATTCTTTCGGAAGTCCTCCTGATCGAGGATCATGATGCTCTCGCGCGGAAAGTGGTTGAGGAACTGCTGGAGTTGCATCGCGTACTGGCTGCGCTGGAGGTAGGAAGTGTTCGGGTGGGCGAGCGTCGACGCGAGGTCGCCCTTTTCGCGGCGCTTCGCGAAGTTATGCACCCAGTGCGCGGCGATCCGCTCGAGCGGATCGCGAAGAAGGTAGACCAGCTTCGCATCAGGCACGAGCTTTGCCATCCGCTCAGGCACCCCGATGTGCTGCGGGAACGCTGTGTAATTAGGGGACGCCTCGCCCCGCACCTTCGCCCCCGGATCGAAGTGGCGGCGATACCAGTCTTCCCCCCGCGGCCAGTTTCGCTCTTCGATGAAGAAATTGAGCTCTTTCGGCTTCGACATCGAGATTTCCGGGTGAAGACCCAGGTGGTAGTGAAGGCCTGACGTGCCGCATTTCTGAGCGCCGACGATGATCAGGTTCGGAAGCGCGCCGGCACGGGTTTGCGCGCCGCCAGGGGCCGCAGCAACGCGCGCGTTATCTGTCGTCTGAGCGGCTTTCACTGCCCAGCCAGAGTATCGACGCTGCCGGTTTCACTCAGCTTGACCACTCGCTTTATGAGCGGCCTGTCGGCCAGGATCAGGTTGCGGCGCTCGGGTGCGACGAGGTGTTCGGCGCCCACCCCCGCCTTGCGAAGCACGGGTAAAACCTCGACGCGGTCAGTGAGGACGAGGACCCGCTCGGGCTCTACGCCTTCCTCCCTGAGCACACTCGACAATCGCTTCTCGACACCGGCGGGGTCGAGGCCCTGAGCGTCAACCAGGAGCCGGGCCGTGGGTCGGGTCACGGTCTGGTGAGCGATGCGGCCCACGGCGCCGGGCACGCGAGCTGCAAACGGCGCGGCAGCGCGCGCGGACGCCACGGGGTGCTCCGCGTAGCGCCTCCAGGGCTTCGTTCCCGGCTTCCGGATGCGATCGGTTCCGGCAAGGGCGGCCAACCACTCTGCAGCGGGTGCGGCGCCGTTGGCCGGTTGGATCGCTGCGAGCGCGGCGCGCATCGAGGCCCGCGCCTTCGGATCAAGGAGGTCGTCCAGCTTCGCCTCGAGCGCGGGGTCGACCGGGCCGCTGGCTCTGAGACCCACTCCTACATCCTCTGCAAAGCGGGCTCGAGCGTATTGATCGTCTGTCTGGCGACGCATGGGGACGAAGAGCGACGGCACGCCGAAGCGAATCAGCTCGTGGTAGGCGTTGTAGCCGCCGGCCGACACGGTCGCGTCGAAGGCATGCAGGTAGCGGCTCATGGGATACGTCGAGTCGAGCGAGACAACGCCCTCAGGCACCCCTTCCATGGCGGCGAGAGCCGAGCGGAGCGCCGCCACCCGGACGCCGTCTCGACCCGCCAGGTGCCTGAGGCAGCGCTCGGATGCTTCGCGCACCTCGTCACCCTGTCCCAGCTGGACGAGCACGCTCACGCCACCCGGCTCAATTCCAAGCTCGCGCTCCGCATCGGCGCGATCCAAGAGCTCTGAGTCCTCGCAGAACACAACCGGATCCACGCAATGGGCACCATCTCGAAGCGCAACCGTTGCTCCCCGGTCCTCGGAGGCGGCGAACTCGCCCGGCTCGAGTACCTGGTCGAAGAAGCGTGTGCGCTCGAGCGCCCCGACGTTGGAGCCCGGCTTCCACATGGGGCGCCGGCACCACACCCGGTGTGCGTTCGGGACCGACGGCATCGCGTCGACGAGCGCCTGATAGGGATGAGCGCCGTCGAAAACAAGTACACGCGGATCGGCCTCGCGCATAACCGCGCGAAGGCGTCCGCGAAGGCGCCTCGACCAGCGCCAGTCACTGCCGGCGGTCGGAGTCGCATACGAGGCTGCGAACTCCACCCGGAAGCCCTGCTGCGCCACCACCGGCGCGGCGCCCGACAGCGTGAAGAAGAGCGGCTCGAGCGAGGCGTCAAGGCGTCGGGCGATCGCCATCGAGCGCGTCAGGTGCCCGAGCCCCGTGCCGTTCGACGAGAGAAAGAGGATGCGATCGCGGGCCATCAGGGCAGCCGCTCGAGCGCGTCGATCAGGGGTGCCGCCACATGGTTTCGCTCACGCTCGAGTGCGCCTAGAGCTTGCCTGTAGCGCCGCTGGACCCGCGCCCGCCCCACGGCGCCCGCGTTTTCAGCCCAGCGCCCGCGGTGCATGTTCTCAGCGCTCATCTCGCTCTCGAAGAACGCGCGCATCCCTTCATCCGCCCCGATGCCCAAGAAGCCGCACAGCTCGCTGAGGACGGCCTCGCGCCGGCCGGCGATGAGATCGTCCAGGACGACCAGATGGAAGCGATCGGCCG
This sequence comes from Actinomycetota bacterium, assembly GCA_030860375.1. Classification (GTDB taxonomy): domain Bacteria; phylum Actinomycetota; class Thermoleophilia; order Solirubrobacterales; family 70-9; genus JALZKA01. Next base: position 12,122 of record JALZIJ010000078.1, read on the forward strand.
GCAACTCGTAGCGCGCTCCGTCCTCTGTGCCCGAGACGCCGCGGTCGATCGAGCGCAGGCGGTCAGCCCACCAGTCGATCCCGTGGACGACATCGTCGGGCCCCCAGGTCTTGGTAGTTACCGATGAGGCGGCGTCGCGCCCGTCGCGCACGGTGTGGATCAGCTTGGCCTCAGGAAACAGGCGGCAAAGCATCTGTGCTTCTTTGACGTTGTGGGAGCTCATCTCGACGAGGCCCGGCTTTCCCTCCTCGCCTGCGAGCGGCCCAAGGAGATCGAGATAAAGCGCTCGGCAGGCGACGATCGGATCTGCGCGATAGCTCGCCTCGAAGCGCTCGAGCGCGGCATCGAAGGCGCCGCGCAGCATCAGCGAGTAAAGGCCGCGTGGTTGGCCGTCGACCCGGACCCGGTGCCACCAGAAGTCTCGAAGCTTCTCAACGAACCCGCCCAGAGAGACACGTCCTTCGAGGAGGTCGGGCATGCCGCGCTTGTTGCAGTGAAAGCGCGCCTCGATCGGCACGTCCGCCAAGGCCGCGTGCTCGCCCAGGAGGCGCCCGACGATGTGGGTGCCGCTTCGGCCGGTGCCACCGACGAAGACGAGCGGCCCCGGATCGTTAGCGTTCCGTGAGGTACCTGGTACCTTCACGCGACCCTCTCGTAGTTGGTCCGCAATATGCCGGCGCAGTGGTAGCCCTCGGCCTCGATCCTCGAGAGTGCTTGCTCGTAGCGGTCGACCACGGCACGCTGCTCGGCATCGTCGAGGCCCTCGCGCCAGCGGTCCCGGTGCGCGTTCTCGGCGTTCATGCTCTGATCAAAGAAGGCGCGCATGCCGGGATCGTCAAGACCGGTGAAGGCGGCGAGAGCCGCGTAGGACGCCTCGCGGTCGCCCCACACCAGCTCGTCGAGGCATACCGCCTGAAGCTTCTGCGGGTTACTCATGCCGCGATAGCCCCGCTCCGCGAGAGCAAGCCGACCCTCCCACCACTCGACACCCGTAGCGGCGTTGGACGGATGGTGGGACTTCTGGGCCTTCGAAACCTTCGAGGAGCCGGAGTCGCGCCCGTCGCGTACGGAGTGGACGAATAGTGCCTCGGGGAAGATCTGCTCGAGGCCGCGCGCCGAGGCGATGGTGAAGCAGCTCATCTCGACGAGGCCGGGCTTTTCGCCGCGCCCCGGCTCGAGAAGCTCGAAGAAGAGCGTCCGCCCCGCGGCGGCCACCTCGGGGCGGGAACCGTCAGAGATGCCCGCGGTCGCGTCCTCGAAGCGCCGCGCCGCCGCTTCGAACGAGCGCTTGTCGATGATCTTGTGGAGGCCACGCTCCTTTCCCTCACCGCGGGCACGCCAGCGCGCACGGACCAAGGCGCGCTCGCCAACTCGGACGCGATGCCACCAGTAGCGCCTGAGCTTTGTCACGAAGTCCGCGGGCGTCGCCGCACCCGTGACGACCTCCGAGAGGCCCTTCGGGTTCGCGTGAAAGCGGCACTCGATCGGAATCGCGTGCACGCTTGGATGCCGGCCGAGGAGCTCGGCGACGATGTGCGTGCCGCTCCGGCCAGTTCCGCCGATGAAGATGAGGGGGGACGGGTCGCTCATCGGTCCACCTCATAGTGGTCTACGTACTTGCCGCAGCTCTGGGATAGCCCGGCATGACTCGGGCCCTCCGTGCTCGTCAGCGCGACGGTGCCGAGCCAGGTCTGCCGCTCGGCCCCGAGGAAGTCCTGGAGCCCGCTCGGCTCGGCGGACTCGACCTCGACCTCGACAATGCCGCCCGCTGAGCTGATCTCGCCCGCCGGCCAAAACGCTCCCCGCCCCGCTCCCACGAGATAAAAGCCCTCGAGCGAAGGCGGAAGCTCGGCCACCTCCTGACCATCTACCGACACCGTCAGCGGCGCCTGGCTGTGGTACTGAAGCGAGACCTGCCAATCGCCGGCGGGGACGTCGAGCGTCACCGTTGCTGATCCCGGTGCCTCGAACGGGAAGGCGACGGACCAGTCCTCGAAGTCGGCTGTCGGCGGGGTCGCAAGGGTCGTGGCTTCAGCATCCTCGACGGGTTGCGAGGCCGAACAGTCGAGCTTGAGGCCGGGGTCGCCCTCTTCGGGGAGCACTCGTTGCGGCGGGGTCTCGCCCGCGCGCTCCCAGAGGACGTAGTCGCCCTCGCGAGCGATCTCGGCAAAGCTCTCGGGGGGCGTCGATGCATAAGCGGCGGCGGTCGTCACCGCGTAGTCGTAGTTGTCGAGCTTGGACGGACTGAGGGTGTCGAAATCCATCGCCAGGCCCTGCTGCCAGGTCTTCTCGGGACGAGCGTCGACGTCTTGGGGCACGTAGCCGCCGGGGCTCTCGGCCAGGGTGCCTCTGAGCCAGTAGCCCGCGAAGCGATCGACCCCCAGGAAGACGACCGACCCGCCGTCGACCCGCTCCGCCAGCGCCCTGAGGTCCTCCGAGCCGCGTTCGTTGAAGCCGACCGGCGCCGCACGGAGAGCGATGAAGGTCGACGCGAGAGCTAGCGCGCAGAAGACTGCGCCCACGGCTTGGCGGGCGATTGAGCCCGAACTTCGCCCCGGAGCGAGGAGCCAGCGGATCGTGACGAGCATCGCGATTGGAGCAAGGACCGCTAGCGCCTTCGCCTCCACATGGATCTGCGCGAACGGGCGCGCTACGGCATAGACGAACCCGGCGCCAACGAGCGCCGCGAGGATGCCCCACTCGCGCCGGCGGACAAGCGCGATGGTTGCGCCGAGGGTGCAGAGCGCCGCGAAGCCGCTTGCAAGGAGAGAGCCCGAAACCTCGCCTCGAACGATCCGAAAGTCGCCCTCGGGCCAGATACCGAACGCTTCGCCGGGAAAGACCGGGGACGAAAGACGCCCGCTCGAGCCCTGAACCTCATCGATCTTGTCGAGGAAGCCGCCTGCCGGCCCCAACGCGATCGCAGCGAGCGCGAGGAGCGCGACGGCGCCCCCGATGAGCACCTTGCGGTGCTCCGAAGCGTCGGCACGAAGCCGTTCTGAGTCGATGCGCCCCGTCCCGAAGCCCCAGGTGAGGATCGCCCAGACGGGCACTGCGACGCCGAACCAGACGCCGCCGGGGATCGAGAAGGTGAAGACCGAAGCCGCGGCAAGGACCGCAACGACCCCGATCGGCGCCCGTGCCGGCGGCGGAGACATATCCTCGCCCGCGCGACGCACGGCGACGTGGAGGACCACGGCGAGGGCCACAACGAACATCGCCATCGCCGTTTCCTTGAATCCGGACTGCGCGAGGAACGATGCGCCAAGAAACGGCAAGCCCGCCAGCACGGCGGCCAAGCCGCGGCGCCAGGGGGCGAGGTTCACCAAGAGCGAGAGCGCGGCGAGGGCCGTAAGCGCCGGGATCGCGATGAGAAGGCCGTTGAATGCGTCCACGAGGTTGATGCCCGTGCCCTCCGACACGCTTGCGGCCAGCGCCTGCGGGCCGACCGGATAGCCGAAGGAAACAGCAGTGGGCTGCGGGCCGAACCCATTGGCGAGCCAGTCGGCCCAATAGAGCTGCGCGGCCTGGTCGTTCGTATAGATGCCCTCGCCAAGGACGCCCGTGCGCTCGTTGAAGACGAATGGCAGACAGGCAAGCGCGAGCGTGGCGACGACAACCACGAGAGCGACGCGATGCTGATGTCGCGGCGCGTCTTCGGGTGGTCTTACGCCCGGCTCGCGCCTGGGCACGGCACGGCGGGTGACGGCGGCGCATGCCACGACTGCGAGCGCCAGGATGATCGCGGCGGTCAGGCCGCGGCCCGGCAGGCGGACGGCAAACGGCGCGGCGGTGACAAGGGCCGCGAAGCCGACGGCGCCCGCGACCCACTCCGGACGGCGCCATCCCAACGCCAGCATCAACGCGCGCCCGACGACGACGGAGGCGAGGACGAGGATGAATGCGGCGGCGAGGGTTCCCGGCATCAGGGGCCACTCCCCGCGGGCTCTTCGCTTGTGCCCGATCCCCCGCTGAGACCGTACGGAGGCTGATTGGCGAGGGGCTCGTTGTTCACCGAGTCGCCGTTCAGCTCTGCCTCATCCAGAGCAGGCAGATCACCGCACGCAGCAGGGTCGAGTTTGGAATCGATCCGAAAGACGCTGACGGGACCGTCACGGAGGACCTGGGTGACGCCGGGATCCTCGCGAGTCCAGAGCCCCTCCTTTGTGTCCGTGAGGCCGATCGGGGCGTACGGGTCGTACATCGTGACGACGTAGGTGTAGTCCCCGGCGTTCACCTCCTCGCGCCACGTCTCGCAGTCGGGAATGCGAAGGAAGGCTGAATCGTCGCCCTCGATCCCAAGCCACTGGACGTGGTTCGACAGATCCGGCCCCGAGAACGCGTACTGGTTGAAGACGCCGCGGATACCCGAGATCGCGATTCGCTCGTCCCGAGCGGTATTCGCCCACCGGACCGCTTCGGCGATCTTGAGTTGAGGGCTGAGGCTCTCGTAGCGACGCTCGAGGTAGTGACGCTCGGCCACGAACCCGGCGGCGAGCACGACGAGGGCGACGGCAGACCCCACGCCGAGCACGCGCCGGCCCGGGGCGCGTGGGCCGACCCAATTGTGGCGGAACGCCCAGGCACCGGCAGCGAAAATACCGAGCACGAGCACGCCGGTTGCGAGGGCACCCTTCGTGTGGCCGCCCGACGGCCACTGGACGATTGAGAGGGTCGTGGCGAGGGCCAGGGCGCCGAACCCGAAAAGCGAGAGTGACCGGCGGCGCGGCGTCGAGCTGAAGGCCGGAAAGAGCGGCAGGATCGCGAGGCCGATCCCAACCGCCGGCGCGAGATAGCGGATGTTCCACTCGAACGCGATCGGCTCGCCCTCCTCGCCGCCCGCGGTAAGCGGGGTGAAGAGATAGGCGATCGCGGTGAGGATGGCAACGCCACCGAGCACACGCAGGAGCGGGTCAATGCCTCTCTTGAGCGCAAGCACGCCTGCGACGACCGTGCCTGCGAGGACGAGCGGCCACAAGGGCCCCAGCTCTTCGGAGAGCTTCGGGACGAACCAATCCCACCAAATCCCGGGCTGATCCCAGTAGTGGGCGACGGAAAAGCCCGGCCGGAGCTCCAACGCCCGTTCCGGCGCCGGCAGGCCAAGTGGCCCGAACGTGGTGTAGGGGATCGGGTTGCCGACAACGATGAGGTTCCTGAGATACCAATAGCCGCCCGCGATGAGCATCGGCACCGAGAAGGCCGCAGTCGCGCGAACACGTCCTTGGCGCTTCGAGACGATGAAGATCGCAACCGTGAGGAACGCGACTGGTGCCAGGAAGGAGAGCTTGGTGCCTGCCGCGAGGCCCGCCGCTGCCCCGGCGAAAGCCAGCGCCCCCACGCCGACCCCCCCGCCCGGCCGTGCCGCCCGGCCGTTCACGAGGATCGCAACGCATGCGAGAAGGAATGCCACGCCGGTGATGTCGTTGAGAGCCTCGCCGGCCTGGAAGTCGGTCATCGTCTCGGCGCCTAAGACCACGGCCGCGCCCAGGAGCGCTTGCGGAGCCAGCCCGTATGGGCGGCCGATCGCCCACCCCGAGACGAGCCCGATCGCGAGAAAGCCCAGGTTGAGGAGCGGCGAGAGAAAGTCGCGATCAAACGCGAGGATCGGGATCGCGTGGAGGATCTCCGAGTTGGCCGGATAGAACGAGGCAAAGAAGATCGGATCGAAGAAGAAAAGGTCGCCCGTCGAGCCAGTGTCGGCGAATCGCGCGGCCAGCGGCATGTGGTACCAGAGCGAGTCGGCACGGCCCATGCCGCTCGTGATCCCGCTGAGGGTCGGGATCGCCCACCCGGCGAAGATCGCCGCCACGACGACGGCCACGATGGCGAGGCCCAAGCGGTGTCCGGGGGGCACGGGCGGGGTTCCTGCATCGGCGAGTGAACGGCCGGCAACGCGCGGGGCTGCCACCGCCGTCACCCCGGCGAGGACGATGGATCCGATCACCAGCCCGAACTCCGTGAAGGCCCCGAAGGTGCCGAGCAGCTCGACCAAGACGATCGCAAGGGTGAGCCAGGCGACGATCCCGGCGACGAGAGCGGGCGGCCCGGAGAAGTCGGGCAGCGCAGCGCGGCACAAGCGGTACGCGCAAAAGGCGAGCGCGACAATGACGATCGCCAGCTCAGCGGCTCCGATCAGATATTCGCCCAAGCCGAGCGCTGGGTCGCTCATGAGCTCACCTCGCCCCCACCGAGGGCAAACGTCCAACACGCCCGGCTATAGCGCGGTGCGTTGGACGTTTGGCTCTGGGGATGGGGAGTCGTCAGGGAGCCGATGTGTCGCAACCCGAGCCCGAGCCCGGGCCGCAGATCACAACCGAGCGCTCGTCGGGATTGACCATCCCGAGCTTTCGGGCTCCAAGCTCTGCGGCGTCCGGCTGCTCGAGGGTTGCGGCCCGGGAGCGGAGCTCCGAGTTCTCGTCCTTTAGGTCGGCGAGCTGACCACGCTCGGCGCGGGAGTCGCGCCACGCGTCGACGAAGTTCACGACCGGATTGATGTAGAGCGCCAGGATCACAAAGAGAATCAGGACCAAGCTGACTCGCCCAAGGCGCTCCCAGTCGACCCGTGTCTCCGGGCGCCGAGATCCGGCCCGGCGGGGTGCAACCCGATACGCGCGTGTGCTCACGCATCATCGCTTCAACGCTCAGGTTCGATTACCTGCCGCTGAAAGCTTCGATGCCTGGGTACGTGGCGGAGGAGCCCAGCTCCTCCTCGATGCGGAGCAATTGGTTGTACTTGGCGACCCGGTCCGAGCGCGAGGGTGCGCCCGTCTTTATCTGCCCCACCCCGGTAGCGACCGCGAGGTCGGCAATCGTTGTGTCCTCGGTCTCGCCCGAGCGGTGCGACATGACCGCGGTGTAACCCGCCTCGCGGGCGATGCGAATCGCCTCAAGCGTCTCCCACAAAGTCCCGATCTGGTTCACCTTGACGAGGATCGAGTTGCCGACACCCGCCTCGATTCCCCGGCTCAGGCGCTCGGGATTGGTAACGAAGAGGTCGTCGCCGACGAGCTGACAGCGTTCACCGACGCTCTCGGTGAGCTCCTTCCAGCCGTCCCAGTCCTCCTCGTCCATGCCGTCCTCGATTGAGAGAATCGGGAACGCGTCGATCGCCTCGGCCCAGTAGGCGGCCATGTCTGATGACGAGAGCGAGCGGTCCTCGTGCTCCAAGACGTATGAGCCGCCCTCGAAGATCTCGCTCGTCGCCGGGTCGAGTGCGATGTGGACGTCCTTGCCCGGCGCGTACCCCGCAGCCTCGATCCCGTCGACGAGCGCCGCCAGGGCGTCTCGGTTCGATTCGAGGTCGGGCGCAAACCCTCCCTCGTCGCCGACGGCGGTGTTCAGGCCTCGATCTGAGAGGATTCCTTTGAGCGAGTGGAACACCTCGGTTCCGACGCGAAGCCCCTCGGCAAAAGACACGGCGCCGGTTGGGACGACCATGAACTCTTGAAAATCCACCGAGTTGTCGGCATGCGCCCCGCCGTTTAAGACGTTCATCATCGGCACAGGGAGCACCGACGGCGCAGCCGAGCCCGCGAGCCCGGCAACGTACGCGTAGAGCGGCTGCCCCGCGTCCGCCGCCGAGGCGCGAGCCGCGGCAAGCGAGACGCCCAGGATCGCATTCGCGCCGAGGCGAGACTTGTTGGGGGTGCCGTCGAGGTCGATCATGGCGCTGTCAAGCGCCTCCTGATCCGCGGCATCCGTGCCTCGAAGCGCATCGGCGATCTCGCCGTTGGCGTTCGCCACCGCTTTCGAGACGCCCTTGCCCAGCCACTCGGGGCCGCCGTCGCGAAGCTCAGTTGCCTCGAACTCGCCAGTCGAGGCGCCCGAAGGCACCGCGGCGCGCCCGGCGGCTCCGGAAGCGAGAATCACGTCGACCTCGACCGTGGGGTTGCCCCGGGAGTCGAGGATCTGGCGCGCGTGGATGCGGTCGATCTCGGCCATAAAGAAAAAACGCCCCGCGACCGTATAGGCGACGGGGACGGGTCGATGATTCTACGAGGCGGTGCCGATGTTGCTAGTCGCTCGTACGAGCTTCCTCGCGTGCCCGGGCCGCAGCTGCCCTCACTGCCAGCTCCGGGTCGACCCCCAGCCTCCGCGAGATGCGCACAAGCTCGAGTAAGACTTCGCCGAGCCAGTTCTCGGCTCGGTCGCGCGCAGCCGGCTCGGACGGAGGCGGTGAGCCCGCGCCGGGGTCGGAGCGACGCAGGATCTTTCGCGCGTAGAGCAGCCCTGGGAGATTCTCCGGGACGTCTTCGAATGGGTCTGTGCGCCCGCGGCCCTCGACCTCGCGCTTGATGCGGTCCCAGTTGACGAGGACCTCGCCCGAAGTTGTGGGAGCGCAAGCAAGTCCACCGGGGTCTGCCCCCTTGACTTGAGAGGCGTTGGTTGACGCCACGGGCAAGGGGTCAGCCCCCTCTTTACGCCCAAACACGTGCGGGTGGCGGCGAACGAGCTTGGCGCTCATGCCCTCGGCGACCTCCGTGAGCGAGCCCGCGCCTCGCTCTTCCAGCAGGAGAGCGAGGAAGTGGACCTGGAAGAGGACGTCGCCCAGCTCGTCGAGGAGCTTCTCATCATCGCCCTGAGCGGCGGCGTCGGCCAGCTCGTAGGCCTCCTCGACCGTATGCGGGACGATCGACCGTTCGTCCTGCTCTCGGTCCCACGGGCATTCGACCCGCAGGCGACGGGTGATCTCGTCCAGCCGGGCGAGCGCCGCGGATGCGTCGCCGCTCACCGGCCCCTCTTAGGGTGCCGGCGGAGCGCCGGTGGGCGATGCGCCGGGGGGCGGTGCGCCGGTGGGCGGTGCACCTGTGGGCGGTGCACCTGTGGGTGGTGCACCCGTGGGCGGTGCGCCTGTGGGTGGTGCGCCTGTCGGTGGTGCACCCGTGGGTGGTGCGCCTGTTGGCGGTACGCCGAGGGGCAGCGCATCTTGAGGGAGTGCCTGCACGGACGGGCCTTGAACGCCTTGTGGGAGCGCGGTCCCCGCCGGAGCGCTCGTCGGCACCGCGGTGGGGTCTTGAGCGTCAGCGTCGAGAAGCGGTAGCGGCGGCACGACCGGCCGCGAAGGGACGAATGCACCGCAGCCCTCGGGCTCCGTCGGCACCTCGCCCGTCGTGGGATCCGGCAAGAGCTCGTCGTCCGGATCGTCCGCGAGGCAGCCGTCGTCAGGCACGCTGAAGTTGGAGCAGCGCTCTGCGAGCTGGGCCTCGATGGTGCCGTCGTCGTCGTTGGCGAGCAGGTCCTCGGAGCAGACGGTGCGTGAGCGCCACTTCGAGATGAACCCGTCCTGGAAGTCGGTCACAGCCTGCTGCTGCTCCTGCGTCACGAGTTGGGCGCGGATCTGATCCTCCGTGGCAGCATCGAGGGGCTGGGTGGCCGCAGCATTGACCGCTTCGACCTCGACGACGTAGAAGCCGGCTTCGGTCTCGACGGGACCGACGATCTCGCCCTCGGCGGCCGAAAAGATCGCCTCGTCCAGCGCAGGCTCGTTCTGGCCAGGGGCAACGCCGGGGCGAAGTCCGCCGAGGTCCTTCGTGGCCTCGTCCGTGGACAGCTCCTTCGTCACGGCCTTCCAGTTCTCAGCCGACGCATCTTCCGCGAGGAGGTCCGCAGCCTCCTGGGCCTTGTCTTCGTCGGGGTTGAGGAGGGTGCGCACATCGCGCGTTTCGGGTGTTTCGAACTGGGCGATGTTGTCGTCGTAGAAGGCCTGGATGTCGTCGTCGGAGACGTCGACCTCCTCGTCGCTCTCGCAGCCCGCGCGGGGCTGCGGCGCGTTCGGGTCGTCGTCGAGGGAGGGATCCCGGGGGATCACCTTGTCCTGCAGGCATTGGGTCAGGATTTGAAGCTCGACCCGCTCGCGCGCATCCTCCTCGGAAAACCCGGAATCCTCGAGGAACTTGTCGAACTCCTCCTGGCCGCCGAACTGCTCGTCGATGATCGTCTCGAGCTCAGTATCGATCTCCTGGTCACTAATGGGGGCGATCTCGCGGTCGGTCGCCTCGCCCTTCACCCAGCGTCCGAGGAGGAGATCGGAGACTGCCGGCACCTTCTGCTGTTCGAACTGTGGGGTGCCGGGCTCGGGCGCCTCGCCTTCGCGCTGACGGGCGGAGGCCTGGCCGATGGCCGCGTCGAACTCTTCCTGGCCTATCTCTCCCCCCTCTACGCCGTCGACGAAGGCAACAGCGCCGTCGGGAAGGCTGACCTTGCCGATGCCCATGGTCGCGCCGACCAGCACCACGAGGATCGCCAGGACGACGGCAAACACAATCGCGGCGGTTCGGTTCGAAACGCGTCTCATCGGCGAAAAACCTAGCGGGATTGTGCCAACGCGGCCTCAGGTGCCCTCAACGCCCCCACGAGGGCGGTGAGGGATTCGAGCCGCGGGCCGGGCTCGTCGGGCACCCGAACCGAGAGGGTCTGGCGCGACGTCTCATATATCGCCTCGGGAATCGCTTCGCGAATCTGGCCCACGCGCGACGCGTCTAGCTCGAGCGGCGAGATCGACAGGCGGCCTCCGCGCACCTCGGCGACGCGCCCGCCGGCACGGCCTACCTCGATGCGCGTCCGCTGAAGCTCGAGGAGAGCCTCGATCGGCTCCGGCACGGGCCCGAAGCGGTCGCGGAGCTCCTCGGCGAGCGCCCGGAGCTCGCCCGGCTCGCGGGCGCCGGCGACGCGGCGGTGAAGCTCGATCTTGGCTGCCTCGAACGGGATGTAGTCCGTGGGCACATAGGCGGACACGTCCACGTCGATCCTCACCTGCGTCTCCGGCGCGGCCTCGGGGTCGCCTGAGCGGAGTGCCTCCGTTGCCTCATCGAGCATCGTGAGGTAGAGCTCGAAGCCAATCGCCGCGACGTGGCCCGACTGCTCTGAGCCGAGGAGGTCGCCGGCGCCACGCTGCTCGAGGTCGCGCATCGCAATCGCAAATCCCGAGCCGAGCTCGGTGTGGTCCGAGAGGGTCGCGAGCCGCGCCGAGGCCTCTTGAGAGAGCGCCTCGGACGTCGGGTGGAGCATGTAGGCAAAGGCACGCTCACGCGAGCGCCCGACACGGCCGCGGATCTGGTAGGCCTGCGCGAGCCCCAGGAGGTCGGCGCGCTCGACGATCAGGGTGTTCGCCTGCGGGATATCGAGGCCGGACTCGATGATGGTCGTCGCGACGAGGCAATCCGCTTCACCCCGCAAGAAGCTGAGCATGGTCGTCTCGAGCTCTCCCATGTCCATCTGCCCGTGCGCCTCTGCGAAGCGAACACCCGGGCAGGCCGCGCGAAGGCGCTCGGTCACGTCGTGCAAAGTGTCGACGCGGTTGTGAAGGAAGAAGATCTGCCCGGAGCGGTCTACCTCGCGGCGGATGGCCTTCGCCACCAGCTCTTCGTCATAGGGGCCGACGTAGGTGCGGATCGGCCGGCGCCCCTCGGGCGGCGTCTCGATAACCGAGATGTCGCGAAGACCGGCCAAGCTCATCTGGAGCGTGCGAGGGATCGGCGTCGCAGACATCGAAAGCACGTCAACTCGAAGCTTGAGTTGGCGGAGGAGCTCCTTTTGCTTGACGCCGAAGCGCTGCTCCTCGTCGATGATCAAAAGTCCGAGCTCCTTCGCGCGGACGTCGCGGGAAAGCAGGCGGTGCGTGCCGATCAGGATGTCGACTCCACCCTCGGCAAACCGGGTGAGCGTGGCCTTGATCTCCGCGGGCTTGCGAAGGCGCGAGACCGCCTCGACCTCGAAGGGCAGCTCACGGAAGCGCTCGCGGAAGGTGCCGAGGTGTTGTTGGGCCAGCACCGTGGTGGGCACGAGCAGCATCGCCTGCTTGCCGTCGCTGGCCGCCTTTGCTGCCGCCCGAAGCGCGACCTCGGTCTTGCCATAGCCCACGTCGCCGCAGATGAGGCGGTCCATCGGCCTTTCCGACTCCATGTCGGCGCGGGTCGCCTCGATCGCTTCGAGCTGGTCGGCCGTCTCGCGGTAGGGGAACGCCTGCTCGAGTAGGAGCGACCATTCGCCGTCGGGTCCGAACGCATGACCACGCCGCGCCGCCCGCTCGGCGTAGAGGTTGAGAAGATCCCCGGCGAGCGCCTGCGCCGCTCGCTTGGCCCGCGCCTTGATCGAGTCCCAGCGCTTCGAACCGAGCGCGGACAGCTGCGGCGCCTCGCCGCCGACGCCGACGTATCGGCTGATCTTCGACAGCTGCTCGGTGGGCGCGAAGACACGGTCGGAGCCGCGGTACTCGAGGTCCAGGTAGTCGCGTGTGACGCCCCCGACGGTTTTCGTCTCGAAGCCCGCGAAACGAGCGATCCCGTGGTCGGAGTGGACTACATGGTCGCCGACCGCCAGATCGGCCATGGAGGTGAGAGAGCCGCGTACGGTCGGGCGGGCCGAGGAGCGGCGATGGACGAGCTTTCGCCACGGGATCACCGCGAGCTTGAGCGAGGGCGAGACAAACCCCTCCCCCACCCGCGCCTCGACGAAATGGAGCGCGGGCTCGGATGGGAGGACCTCGCGGAGGAACGACGCCTCGAGGCGCTGGAGGTTGAAGCGAGCGCGCTCCCCCTCGCCCTTGTGATCGAAGGCGACGATCACCCGGTATCCCGAGCGGATCTCGCGCTCGAGCTGCGGCTCTGCGTCGGTCATCGAGCGGGCCGCCGAGGTCGGAGCTTGCGCGCGGAGAGCAAGCTTGCCCTCGTCCGAACGGGTCGATCGCAACTCGAGCACGGCACGCTTGAAGAGCGGCTCCGAAACGTCCATGTAGAGGCGCCGCGCGTCGTCAGAGTGCATCGCGGCCGTCACATCCTCCCAATGCGAGCGGAGAGCGGGCTCGATCTCATCCGAGGCGGCGATCACGAAAGCGGCGTTGCCCGAGATCACGTCGAGCGGGGGGCGAAACGAGTCGACTCCGAGCGCCCCGATCGCGCTCGACCCGGAACCGGGATCGTCGTCCGACAGAACCGCCTCGGCGGCCTCGCGGTGCTCGGAGGCGAGCTCGGCTGCGGGCGAAAGCTCCAGCTCCGACGTCTCCCCCAGCGAGCGCTGGGTAAAGGTCGAGAACCAGCGAATCGACTCGATCTCGTCGCCGAAGAGCTCGATGCGGGCGGCGCGGTCCTCCGTGGCGCCGAAGACGTCGAGGATGCCGCCCCGAAGGGCGAACTGACCACGCTCGGAGACTTGGTCCACCCGCTCGTAGCCGGCCTCGGCCAAGAGCTCGGCGACGAAGGGCAGGTCGATCTCCTCCGAGACCCGCAGTGAGAATCCCTCGGGCCGAAGTGACGCGTCGGGCACGGTCTCGGCGAGCGCGACGGCGCTCGCGACAACGATCGGGAGCTCGGCCCCCGGCTCGGCGCTGAGCGCGTCGAGCGCCGCAATCCTCAGGCCGACGAGATGTGGCGGCGGCGCGATGTGCGAGGCGTAGCCCGTGCCCCGCGACGGATAGTGCCGGACGCGGCGCGGCGCAAGGTAGGCCTCGAGGTCGCGGGCGAGGTCGCGCGCCTGGACGTCGTCGGCGCACACGACCACGACCGGGCGTGAGCCGAGCGCATCAGGGTCCTCCGCAAGCGCTGCGATCAGGTAGGGCTGGATTGACTCCGAGGCATAGACGGATCGCTCGCCAGAGCTAAGGGCGCCAAGGAGGGCGCCGTAGTCGTCGTCTGCGTATGCGAGGTCGAGGAGGGGCCGAAGAGACACGCGCTGAGGCTAGCTTCGCTCCCCCTAAGCCGCCCCGCGCCTTGCCAAGCGCCCACAAAGTCGTACCTGACCGGCTTTTCCGGGCGCTCGCCGCCGGGCCAGTTCGCTAGCCCCGGTACGGAAGTCCGGGACCTGTGCGCTGCCACTCGACCTGGCCTTTGCCCTCGACGCGCGAGCGCTCGACGACACCGTCCCACTCATGAAGCATTTCCTTGAGGCGGGCGACCGCCTCAGGCGGATGTGAGGCGGCAGTCGTGGCAAGGTCGACCGCCATCGCTTCGGTGGCCGCCGCGGGCGCGACTTTGTGGACGAGTCCCCACCGCAGCGCCTCGTCGGGGGCCACCTCCTTACCGGAGATGAGGAGGTACTTGGCGACCGAGAGGCCGCAGAGCGTGACGAGGCGCGCTGGACCGACGGGCACGCCCAGAGAGGCGCCGGGGAACCGCAGGCGAAGGTTCGAGCCACCGACTCGGATGTCGCAGGCGATCGCAACCTCGGCGCCGCCCCCGACGCATGCGCCGTGGCATGCCGCGACGGTCGGCTTCGGGAAGGCGACGAGCGCGTCGTAGAGGTCCGCGAACAGCTGCATCCGGTGGACTTGGCCCTCGGTATCGAGCTCCTCGCGAACGTCGGCGCCCGCCGAGAGGCCGAGGTGATCGGTGGAGGAGACGACGAACGCCCGGACCTCTTCGTCCTCGCGGGCGGTCGCGATATGCGCGAGCATCTCGTCGAGCATCTGCGTGTTGATCGCGTTTCGCGAGCGCGGGCGGTCGAGGCGAAGGATGGCAACGCCGTCCGAGGCTTCGTATGTCGTCAGCTCACCCATCGACTCCGGCGGAACCTACTCGGCGTTCTTCACCGCAGCTCGTCCATGGCCGCCAGCCGCTCGACCAGCCGCTCAGCCTCGTCGGCGGCACGCGAGATCAGCTCGCGGACCTCGGCTTCAGACTCAGAAAACCGGCCGAGAACCCAGGCGGAGACGATCTCGGGCTCGGTCGAATCGGGTCGGTCGACGCCCACGCGAAGGCGCCAGAAATCGCCGCTCCCAAGCCCTTGCTTGAGGGACTTCATGCCGTTGTGCCCTGCCGCCCCGCCCCCTTCCTTGGCGCGGATCTCGCCGAAGGGGAGGTCGATCTCGTCGTAGACGACAATCACCCGGTCGAGCGGCACCTTGAGCGAGCCGCGCGCCGGACCGACCGAGGTGCCCGACTCGTTCATGAACGTCTGCGGCAGGAGCGCGGCGACGCGGGGGCCGCCGGGCCGGATGCGCCCCTCGGCGAGGAGGCCGCGGAACCTCTGCTTCGCTCGCGGCAGCTCCCAACGGCGGCTTAGCTCGGAGACGACCTCGAAACCGACGTTGTGGCGCGTTTTGGCGTAGCGCTGCCCGGGATTGCCGAGGCCGACGATGAGGATCCGGTCCTCGGCATCAACGGCGGACTCACCGGCGTCATCGCGCCGCCGGCGAAAGATGGACAGGATTACTCCCCGTCGGGGTCGCCGGAGTCGCCCGAGTCGCCGTCTTCGGCGTCGTCTCCATCGCTCTCGGCCGGCTCGCCGTCCTCGCCGATTAGCTCGGTTTCCTCCTCGACCTCGGGCTCCTCCTCGACACGCGGCGGGTTCAGCGTCGCGATCGTGATCTCACCGGGCTCGACTCCTTCGCCGAGCGCCCACTCGACATTCTCGGGGGCAACGACCGAGTCGAGCTGAAGGGTGTCGCCGATGACCATGCCCGAGACGTCGACGGCGATCGACTCGGGGATATCGGTCGGAAGGGCCTCGACGTTGATTTCGTGAGTGATGTGGTCGAGGACGCCGCCCTCCTTCACGCCGGGTGAATCGTCAGCGCCCAAGAGCTCGATCGAGACCTCGGATTGGATCGCCTGCTTGAGGTCGACAACCTGAAAGTCGATGTGCATGAGGTGCCCGCGGACAGGGTGGCGCTGCTCTTCCTTCACCACGACGGGCTCAGACGTGCCGCCGTCGAAGGTGAGGTCGAAGAGGGCGGCACCGGTGCCCAGCAGGTTGCGTGCGGCCCGCTCGGGCACGGAGAATGTGCGGGCTTCGGAGCCGCCCGAGTACACGACGCCGGGCACTAACCCGTCGCGCCGCAGGCGGCGGGTGGTGCGTGAGCCGAACTCGGTACGTTCGGCTACCTCGAGAGTGGGTCGATCGGAGGCCATGGGCGACCGGTGAGGATAGCCGGGGGCGCTCGGGTCGCGCCGGTCCCGACGGGGAGGACCGGCGCGCCGCAACGCGCGAAAGGCTGAACCTCAAAGCTCCGAAAAGAGGCGTGGATCGTTGGTGCAGATGCCGTCGACGCCCATCTCGGTCAGCTCGCGCATGCGCTGCGCGTCGTCCACGGTCCAGGCCACCAGGATGCAGTCCGAATCGTGCGCCGCCTTGGCGAGCGCCCGGCTGGCGAGGCCATGGTGGACCCAGATCGCCTCCACTCCAAGAAGAGGCGCTTCGCTTCTGACCCGGCGCGGTAGGCGCGCGCGAAGCGTCGCCATGCCCGCGAGGACAAAGGGCTTTCCGACCCGGCTCTTCGTCCAGTCCCGGGTGACGCGCGGAATGGTCCAGCCGCGGCTGAGCTCGGGCGCGATCTCTCCCAACGCGCGGATCGTCGGGGTCTCGGTGCCCGACGTCATCGCCCGTTCGACGAGGCATCGGGATCGGACGGCCTCGGCGATCTCGTCTTCGCGGCCGCAGATCTTGATATCGAGGTCGAACTTCACCGAGTCGAGCGGAGGTGCGGTGAACGCGTCGAGGGCTTCGTCGAGCGTGAGCGGCTCCACCGCGCGGCGCGCGGCGCCCCAGTCATGGGCAACCAGTAGTGGGCCCGAGGCGTGCGCGGAGCCGGCAGGGGCCCTGCGCCAATCCGAGCCGTCCGCGAAGTCCTCGGGGGGCCGGAGTACGTCGAACTCGATTGCATCGATACCCGCCTCGACGGCTGCGTGAAAGCTCTCGATCGTGTTGCCGGGCACGATCCGGTCTGCGCCCTTGTGTCCGACCCGCAACATGCGCCGTGAATATAGGTTGGGAACGTGGGCTACCTGAGTGAGACGACCCGCAGGCGTATCGCCGCAGTGATTCTCGTCCTCGGCGTGATCGTCGCGATCCTTGCGATCACGGACACGGCCGTCTTCGAAGATGCTCCAACTGAATCGGAACGGGTGGCGGGAACCGTCGAGGATTTCTTCCAGGCCGCGACAGGCGGCGACTTCGGGAGAAATTGCGAGCTTCTGTCAGACGAGGCCCAGTCGACGGTGCGAGCCGGCGGTGCGCGCGTTGTCGGTGCGGAAGAAGAGCCTCCGAGTTGCTCTGAGAGTCTCGAGGGGGTGCTCGGAGAATCCTTCTCCGACGTCCAGGTGAAGGTCAAGAGTGTGAGCATCTCGGGCAATCGGGCTCGCGTCGAGACCGCGATCAAGCCGGCGGGCGAGCCGTCTCAGTTCCGGACGATCCTGCTTGAGATGAGCGAGGATGGCGGCTGGCTGATCTCCGAGTTCGGCTAACTGTGCCCGACCGGCCGGCTAGAACAACTGGTTCTCGCCGGCGAAGATCTCTGAGACGGAGTCGTCGGCGAAGATGCGGCGGATCGAGTCGGCGAGGATCTGCGAGGCGTGAAGGACGGTGACGTTGTCCGGAGCGCCGGGGGCGAGCGGCACC
>JALZIJ010000079.1 GCA_030860375.1 Actinomycetota bacterium
ACGACGTTGAGGTCGACTCCTTCGACGGGACCGACATCACGACGCACTTCCACCCGGCGAACGGCCTCGCACCCGGCAAGACGGCGCCCACGATCCTGGTCGGTCACGGCTGGGGCGGCGTGCGCGAAGATGGGGGCGGATCCCCGGCCGCTTTCCTCGCCGAGGGCTACAACGTCCTCACCTGGGACGCGCGCGGCTTCGGCCAGTCGGGCGGGACCGTGATGATCGACCACCCCAGGTTCGAGGCAAGGGACGTCTCGTCCCTGGTCGATTTCGTCGCAGAGCAGCCGCAGGCGAGGCTCGACGGACCCGGTGATCCCCGTATCGGTATGACGGGAGGCAGCTACGGCGGCGGGATCCAGTTCATCAGCGCGGCGCGCGATGAGCGGATCGACGCGATCGCGCCCACGATCGCCTGGCACAATCTGCTCGAGTCGCTCTACCCACGGCACTCGATAAAGGCTGGTTGGGATCTGGCCCTGATCGGCGTCGGCATCCCCACCTCGGTTGCTCTCGGCATCTTCAACCCGAACGGCATCGAGACCGGGCACCAGTCCAAGCACTTCTACAACTCGGCGGTTTCGGGCCTCGCGACGGGGCTCGTCCCGGAGGAGGAGCTGCCCTGGTTCCAGGCACACGGGCCCGACTTCCTCCTCAAGAAGGTCGACGTCCCCACCTTGATCGCGCAAGGCACCGTGGACACCCTCTTCAACCTCGACCAGGGCCACCGCAACTACGTCGCTCTCCACAGGCAGGGCATCCCTCTCAAGATGATGTGGTTCTGCGGCGGGCACGGTATCTGCAATGTCGACGGGGACGGTAGCGGCACGCTGCCCGACTCGGCGCGGGTGCAGAAGCGTCGCCTACAGTGGTTCGACCGCTACCTGAAGCGCGAGCGCGGCCAGCGAACGGGGCCCGCCTTCGAATGGATCGACCAGAACGGCACGTGGCACACCAGCGGCGCCTATCCCTTGAAGAAAACCGGGTCCCTGACAGGAGCGGGTGCCGGCACCGTGCCGCTGATTCCCGGGATCAACCCGACCTCCGGCATCCTGGTCGCCGCGGACCCCGACCCCCTCGCGACGATCAAGGTCCCGATCGCGGCCGAGGGTGGTGAGGATGTCGTCGGGGCGCCCAAGCTTGAGTTCACGTACTCCGCGCTGGGCGTGTCCCCGCGCGCCGACGGGTTGACTCACGTCTTCGGCCAGATCGTCGACAAGGATCGCAATGTGGTGTCCGGCAACCAGTCGACGCCGATTCCGATCGAGCTCGACAACCAGAGTCATGACGTCTCCACGTCGCTCACACGGATCGCCAGCGAGGCGAGCCCAGCCGGCTACGAGCTCCAGATCATCGGCCAGTCGAACCTGTTCGATGCCCAGCGTGCGACCGGGGTTGTGACGATCTCTGGCCTCGAAGTCCGCCTGCCGACCACGAAGCCGCGAAAGTAGGCCGACGGTCGTCTGGCCGCTTCGCATGGAAGCGGAACCCCAAGCCCGGTAGCCAACCCCCGCATGATCAGACTGGCAACGCCGACACAGCGCCCGACGCCCCGTCTTTGCGACATCCACTTCGAGCCGCTTGGCGGCTCCGCTCAGACGTGGGCGCTTGACAAACGCGCGGAGATATCAGCTCCATCTCGCAGTTCGGCGTTTGCTCGTTCTGTCAGTTCTGAACCGTGCCAGCCACCGCCCAAGCACGTGCGGTCAGCTCGAATGGAGCGTCACCGACCTTGAGACGCTGCTGTAGTGCGGCTCGCAGAGCGGATTGATCCTCTGCGCTAAGCGACTTGCAGAATGCTCCCGCGGGGCCGACACCGGTTGGCAGCGGCGACCAAAGATCCTCAAAGTCGGTGTAGTTGGCGTTGACGTCGAGCGATCCAAAGCGAACGGAGCCCAGGCCGGCGACACGCCACAGTTCGGCGAGCTCTCCGTCCCTGCACCAGCGCATTACGACGCCCTCATCGGCAGCGCCGGCGCGTTCAGGAACGATTTCGCGGGCGGCGTCCCAGAACGCGCGAAGAAGCGTCATCTCACCCGTATAGTCCCAGACGCATGAGGCGACGATTCCTCCCGGGCGGGTCACCCGCGCCATCTCCCGCACCCCAGACTCTGGATCGCCCATAAAGTTGACGACTAGCTGCGAGAGGGCGGCATCGAACTTGTCGGTAGCGAACGGCAGCGCCTCGGCGGGAGCCTCAGCTACGTTGATCCCGGGAACCCTTATGCGGCAGGCCTCCACGAACGGGGCTGAGGGGTCCGCCGCCGAGACGCTCTCCGTGCCCAGGCGATCCGCCAGGGCGCGCGACAAAGCACCGGGACCGCAGCCGACATCGATCGCGCGAATCCCACGCTCGACGCCGGCAAAATCGATCAGTGCTGCGGCGAGCATGGGGCCGT
>JALZIJ010000086.1 GCA_030860375.1 Actinomycetota bacterium
CCACGATGCTGTCGACGATCAGGAGGCCGAGAGTGGGGAGGATCCCAATCGCTCCGCCGATCTGGATGATCAACCACAGCTCCGCGATCGGGATCGCGATGAAGAGGATGAGAAGGAGCGGCAGCACCCGACCAGCCTAGGGGTCGCCTAGGGTCAGGCACCTCACACACAACGCTCACACGACTTGTGAGCAGTAGGTGAGGTGCCTGACCCCGTCGAGGTCTACTTAACGCAGGTCTTGGTGAGGTCGAGCTTAAGGCGCTCGCCGCGGTCGATCTGGACCTTCTGCCGCGAGAGGACCCGACCGCTCTTCTTGGCGCGGCACGCGAGCGTGTACTTCTCGAACCCGGTCTCGATCGTCGAGGCCTGGGTCTTGCCGAACGAGACGCGCCCGTCATAGGGGCTCACGGCCGCGAAGTTGATCACTCGCGCGACGTAGTCGCCGGGCTTGAGGCCTGGGCGGGCGATCGTCGCCGACTCCTCGGTCGTCGTGCCCTGCGCCGACGAGCCGACGATCTTCGTCTCGCCCTCAGAGCTGCCGTCCCCGTTGAGGTCGCGGAAGACCTTCATGTCCCAGTCGCTGCCGGGCTCGGGCCACGAGATCTTCACGGTGGCGGTGCCGTTGTCGATGCCCTTGCCGTCCTTGACCTCGAACGCGTGGTCGTTCCAGCACGTCTCGTCCTCGGTGTCGAAGTCGGGACAGATGCGTGCGCTGGGTCCCGGGCCGCCGTCAAAGGTCACGGGGTCGCTGGGCTTGCCGGGCCGCGGCTCGAGCCGCTTCACGCGCGGATCGACGATCGGCCGAGTGGACGGGTTCACGTGCCATGCGAAGGTGCCTCGCCTGCCGACCTCGAGCTTCGATTTAAGCTTCTCCGGGAGGAACAGAACCTTGCCCTCTTCGCCCTCGCCGTTGAGGACCGGCGAGGTCGGTGTCTTGAAGCGCTTCTTCAGCGTCAGGAAGAAGCCCTTGGGGGCCTTACCCTGGATCAGCGAGTGGCGCTTCGTCTTCGCGCTGCTCTTCAGCGCCGTCATGTAGGCGGCGCTGTTTCCCCCACCTCCTTCGGCCGCCTGGGTGTTGCCTCGGTACTCGTCGACGACGACGTTGTAGCTCGGATGGAACGCGTCGGGCCCGATTTCGAACGTGTAGCCGAGGCCGCTCGTGGCGTTATAGCTCCAGTCCTCGGTCGTGCCGGAGGTGTCGTAGAGCTGGAAGCCGCGCTGGCTCTTGTATCCGTTCTCGGCTGCCATCGCGTTGCCGAGGCGCGTGAGCAGCTCGTCGTCGCGGGGCTTGCCCTGCGCCTGAAGGCCTGGTGGCCTGAGAACGAGGTTCGAGAAGGTGTGGTTTGTGATGAAGGTGACTACCTGGCGCTGCGAGACGAGGTTGCGGATGTTCTGTGTCTCTGGCTCGGAGAAGGGCGCGGGGCCTCGATAGTCGGCAGCCGTGTCGAAGAACGGAGCCTCCTCGCCGGTTGCGGCGCCGGGGCCGCCCCAAAAGCCGCCGTAGTTGCGGTTGGGGTCGACGCCGAAGTGATTGATGCCGTTAGCGGGCTCCTGGTTGCAGCTACCGCCTTCCATGTTGGTGGCCTGGAGGAAGCGGCAATTCTTGCGGTGGTACTCCTTTTCGATCACGAGGTTGGCGCGCTCTTCGCCGGCCGGTGCATCACGTCCCCCGGAGGCGCCAAGGGCTGCGCCCGCAGAGCGCGAGAGATTGAAACCGTCCGGGTTCACGATCGGCACGAAGACGACACGAACGCGCTTTAACAGGCGCGTGATGCGCTCGTTGCCGTTGTTGTAACCATTGATGAGCTCGTAGGCGAACTCGATCGTGCTCTCGGACGACGGCCACTCGCGCGCATGGTGCACGCCGGTAACCAGGAAGGTCGGGCGGCCGTCGCTGCGATCCACGGCCGGGCCGACCTCAATGGCCTCCACCGGGCGCCCCTCATACGTTTCATGCTTGAGAGTGAAGTATTTGACCAGCTTTGGGTTGTCCGCGGCGAGCTTTTGCATCTCCTCCGAGTAGTCGGCGAGCTCGCGGTAGGTGTCGGTGCGTCCGCTGGGAAGGTTGGAGGCGTTACCTCGGGCAGCCATCTGCCGTTCGGCGCTTCGGTCGGCGACGCTCTGCGCGGCGAGATCGGGAATCAAGACCTCGAAGTCGTACCCCTCCTCGTTGAGTAGGGCGCCCTCAACAGGCCCATGCAGGACGACGTCCATGAATCCGGCGCCGCCGTGCTCGGTCAGGTCGAATCCGAGCGCGGAGAGGCGATCCACGGAATCCTCGTCTGGTGTTGCCACCCGCACCATCTGGAGGCGCGGAGCGGGCTCGGTGAGCTCGAACGTTTCAATCTCGAGCTCAGCTGTGGAATCAGATCCGGATCGCCGGCAGGCCTGCACGTGAAGCTCCCCCGGCTTCATCGCAAATCCCTGGGCCACCTCATCGCCGGCCGCATACGCCGACCCCGCGACTACGCGGCCCGACTCGTCCACGACGGCGAGGTCCCAGTTTCCGCCGGCGTCGGAGAGGCGCGCCGTCACCGCAGAAACTCCGGGGACTATCACGGTCTGCGTGGCGGCCGCTGCGTCGGTGCGCTTGCCCTCGATGCAAGAGCGGTCAACCGCTTCCGGCGCGGTGACGGTGGTCGCCTGCGCACTTGCGGCGGTGGCGAAGCATGCTGCGAGCGAGACTGCGAGCGCGACGCCCCTGCGACGAGATGCGTAGTTCAATTCAACTCCCGGGTCGGTTCCCTAATCCGCCTGTGATGGTACGAGAGTCGGATGGGTCATGCGCCGGTTCGACGCGGATCCGGACGGGCGCGGCGGTACCCTTGGCCAGATGGTCACCGAAGAAGCGGTATACGAGGCACTTGAAGAGGTCATTGACCCCGAGCTCGGGCTTGACTTCGTCTCGCTCGGGCTGGTCTACGACGTCAATATCGAAGCGGAGGACGTCCACGTCACCTTCACGCTCACCACGCCGGCTTGCCCGATCGGCCCGCAGGTCTCCGAGCAGATGGTTGAGTTCGTCGGCGACCTCGAGGGCGTCGGCGGCGTTCACCCGAAGATGGTCTTCGACCCGCCCTGGTCCCCGGAGATGATGTCCGAGGACGCGAAGTTCGCGCTGGGGTTCTAAGCCACCGTTTAGGCTGGTCGGCCCGTGGCCTCCGCGGCGCTGACCGGCGCTGGAGTCAGCGCGGCGGCGCCGATCACGAGTACGAACGCGGCCATTCGTAGCGCGACCCCGAAGGCGTCGTTGGGCAGTGGCTCTTCGAAGACGATCGGCCCGGCCGCAATCGTCAGGGCGTTTGCGGCGACGCTGGTCACCGCGATCACCGGTACGGCTTTGCCGACTTGGAGGCTGCGCGCGCTCACGACGAGCCCCGCGATCGACGCCAGTGCGATCAAGAGGGCGAGAGGGGTGAGGAGGATCTCGAGCGCTCCCCGCTCACCGAGCCCGTCGCTCAGCGCCTTGATAGCCGTGTCCGATGCGGCCCAAAAAAGCCCCGCCGAGGCGCCGAACATGACGCCCTCTCGAAGGCGTCCGGGCGCCTGCCACGCGACGACGAGCGCCGCGCCCGCTACGACGACCAGGAACGGCACGAGCTTCGCGTCCTCGTAGTCGGAATGCGATTCGGACGCCGTGTCGCCGAGCGTGGCGGCTAGAAACGCCAAGCCGAGCGCGGCGAGCGCTACACCGATCCACTCGCGCCGCGTCACCTCATGGGCGAACAATCGATCGGCCGTGACGGTGAGGAACACGAGCCCTCCGGCGATGGTCGCCTGGACGAGGGAGATCGGTGCGAGGGCCAGCGCGCCGACGTGAAAGCCCCAGCCCACCGTCGCTGTGACGATTCCGAGCGTGTACCAGGGGTTGCGAAAGAGGGCGAACGAGGTGCTGAGCGGCTTCGC
This sequence comes from Actinomycetota bacterium, assembly GCA_030860375.1. Classification (GTDB taxonomy): domain Bacteria; phylum Actinomycetota; class Thermoleophilia; order Solirubrobacterales; family 70-9; genus JALZKA01. The sequence goes on from JALZIJ010000086.1 coordinate 3,907, forward strand.
CATGTCCACCTGAGGCATCGCGGTCGCGCCGCGGTGCTTGTAGAGAAAGCCGAGGACTGAAGCGAACGCCGTCGCCAGCGAGAGCAAGAGGCCGATCTGAACCGAGGCGGACATCCCCCGGGAGGCTACGGAGGGCCCAGATCACGCGAAAGATGGCTTAGTCTGCATAGGACACGCATAACCCATCTTTCGCGGGCTTTGCGAGCGGCGGCCTCTAGGCGGCGCTTGGGTCGTCGTCAGGCTCCGGCGGCTCCGATGAGCCGGGCCGCTCGGCGTCGGGGCGCGTGATGTCGACGACGGGCGCGGGCGCTCCGTCCTCACCGATCCGAATCGCCCGGATCGCGTGCTCGTCGGGAAGCTTGTCGAGAAGGGCCCGGATGATCCGGTGAATTTCAGGCTCGTCGTGGCCGAAGTCGTCGAGGAGGCTTGAGAGTGCGGTATGGACGATCTTGAGCTGCTCGGGAGTCAGCTCGAGGTGATAGCGGAAAGGCCCGCCCTCCAAGCCCCTAGACCTCCGCCGCCGCTTTGGACTGGGCCTTCGCCTCGCGGCGCTCCGCGTCCGCGGCGGTCGAGAGGTCCGCGAGCGACCCCTCAATCCCGTCCGCGATGACCTGCACGTCATCCATGGAGTCGTAGTCGGCCAAGAGGCCGAAGTTGACGGCGCCGTTGTAGGACATGATCGCGACGAAAAGGCCCTGGTCGGGCGGGAGGAAGCCGACGGGAAACACGTCTTCGAGCTCGCGGCCGAGCAGGTAGATCGGCAGTTGGGGCCCCGGCACGTTCGTGACCACCATGTTGAAAAGGCGCGTTGAGAAGTTGATCCGGGCCGCCTGTGCGAGGAGCGTGGGGGGTGCGAAGTCGTTCATGCGAGAGATCACCTCGGCACCGAGTGCTTGGCGGGAGTCTTTTAAGTCCTGCATCTGTGAGCGCACGCGCTCGAGCCGAAGCACGGGGTCCTCGATGAAGACCGGAAGCGCCGCGCGCATGGCGGTGATCTTGTTGCCGAGCGCGCCATGATCGTCCTGCCCGCGAACGGAGACGGGGATCTGCACCCGGACCTCCATCCCCTCGGTCTTGATCCCGCGCACGTGGAGCCAGTCGCGGACCCCGCCCGCAACGACGGCGAGAACGACGTCGTTCACGGTGCCGCCCAGGACGTCCTTGATCCCCTTGAACTGGGCGAGGTCCGAGCGGACCCACACGAAGCGCCGGTGCGAGCCGATCGGGTCGTTCAGGGGCAGTGTCGGCGCAGGGTTCGCGAAGTTCCAGGCGACCTCCCCGACGGCGCCCGCCATCTCGCCCGCACGCGCAAGGGTCGTCCGCGGATGAGACGCTGCGCGCTCAGCACGCCGCGCCAGCGCAAGCGGGATCTTCGCTAGTCCGCCGAAGCCCTTCGCGGCGAGTTGGGCGGAGGAAGGCTGAGGCGAGGGAACCCAGTCGTGCTCGGCCCGCACGGGTTCCGGCACCGGCTTGAGGTCGAAGAGGACGGTCGCGATGTCGACGCCCGAGACGCCGTCGACGAGTGCGTGATGGGTCTTCGAGACGATCGCGAAGCGCTTGCGCGTCAGCCCCTGGACCAGCCAGAGCTCCCAGAGCGGCTTCGTCCGGTCGAGTTGTTGCGAAAAGACCCGGGCCGCGAGGTTTCGAAGCTGCTCTTCCGAGCCGGGGGAAGGAAGGGCGGAGTGCCGTACGTGGTACTCGAGGTTGAAGGTCGGGTCGTCGACCCAAAGCGGGCGACCTGTCTCGATCGGAGGATGCGCAAGCTTTTGGCGAAACCGCGGCACCAGGTGAAGGCGCGAGCGGATGTGATCCAGCATGTCCTCGTATGCAGGAGGCGGGCCCTCGAAGATCATCACGCCGCCCACGTGCATGTGGGCCGAGGACGATTCGTTGGTGAGGAACGAGACGTCGAGCGCCGAGAGGCGGTCCATGTGTCCCTGTGACATATGGGCAACCTACCCTTTTGAGATGGCCTTCGCCCTCATTTTTGCGTTCGCGGCGCTGGCGGTCTCGGGCTGCGGCGAGGACGACCCCGGAGAGCCTACGCCGCAGCGCTTCGACGAGGAACGCGCGTTCCTCGATCTCGAGGCGCAGGTGGAGATCGGGCCACGTCCCGCGGGGTCGGATGAGAACGCCGAACTGGTGCGCCTGATCTCTGCCCGACTCCGCGCGGCCGGAGCCGAGGACGTGCGTGTGCAGGCCCCGCATCGAAACGTCGTCGCGACGATCCCTGGCTCCCAGGCCGGGACAGTCGTCGTCGGCGCCCACCATGACACCAAGGACATCCCGGGCTTCGCAGGTGCAAACGACGGTGCCTCAGGCGTTGCCGTCGTCCTCGAGCTCGCACGGGTGCTTGGCGCTGATGCTCCTCTTGACGGGCCGTCGGTATCGCTCGCGCTTTTTGACGCGGAGGAAGCGCGAGGCGATCGCCCCTTCTCAGAGGACGGGACCCGGGGCTCGCGGCAGTACGTAGCCCTGGCTGAAGCCGGTGGCCGCCAGGGCACGCCCATGCTCTCCGAGATCGAAGGGATGATCCTGTTCGATCTCGTGGGGGACTGCTCCCTCGAGATTCCGCGCGAGACAGGTTCAGACGAGAGGCTCTACGCGCTCTTTGCCGATGCCGCGAGGGAGGTGAGCGGCTCCGATTCATCGGCTCCCTTCGAAGGTGAGACGAGTGCCATCGGCGACGACCACGTGCCGTTCCTCGGGGCAGGTGTTCCGGCGGTTGACCTCATCGACTTCACCTACGGGCCCGGGCCCAGGCCCGGCGCGTACTGGCACACGACCGAGGACACGCTCGACAAGGTCTGTCCCGAGAGCCTCGACGCGGTCGGGGAAGCTGCGGTGCGGGTGATCGAGGGGTTCGCCCAGGGATAGGGGGTTCCAGCCTGTCGTGGGCATAGTCTCGTCGCCGATGGGCGAAGAACGACGACGACGAAACGGCGCTACGAACTTCTTCAGAGCGCTCCTCGCCCTGATCGCGGTCGGGACCGCGGTGGCGATGGTGCTGCTTTGGCCGAGCGACCGACCGGAGATCCTCAGTAGCGGGATCACCGGGCCCACGGAGAGCGCGGAGATAGTCGAAGTCACGCAGGGACCTTGCACGCCGCCCCAGGAGGGAACCTGCACCACCGCCGAAGCGATGCTCGATTCGGGGCCGGACGAAGGAACGACCGTGACCCTCTTGGTCGGATTCGGTCCCCTGGTTCCTGATCTGGAGGCAGGGGACGGAGTCCGACTCTCAAAGGTCGAGGCCCCGGAGGGGGCTCAAGGGCAACCATCTGACCCTCAGTACAACCTCACAGACCTCGAGCGTGGCGCGCCGATGCTCTGGCTCGCCCTGATCTTCGCGGCGATGGTGATCCTCTTCGGGAGGCTGCGAGGGGCGCTTTCACTTGTGGGCCTCGCAGCCAGCCTTCTCGTGGTGGTGCTTTTCATCGTGCCCGCCATCCTCGGCGGCCGCGCGCCGCTCACAATTGCGATCGTCGGCTCGATGGCAGTCATGCTGCTTACGATCTCGCTCGCTCACGGCCTTGGCCCCAAGAGCCTGGCAGCGATGCTTGGCACCACTGTGAGCCTTGCGGTGGTCGCGCTCCTTGCCCTCCTGTTCGTCGATCTGACGCATCTGACCGGTCTTGCCGGCGATGAATCGGCACTCATTCAGCTGGGCGACACCGACATCTCGTTTCGAGGTCTTCTGCTGGCCGGAATGGTAATCGGTGCGCTGGGCGTACTCGACGACGTGACGGTCAGCCAGGCGTCCACCGTCCTCGCTCTCCGATCAGCGAACCCGGCCCTCAGGTTTGCCGAGCTCTACCGACGAGCGATCGATGTCGGCAGGGACCATGTCTCGGCCACGGTCAACACCCTCGTGCTCGCCTATATCGGCACATCCCTACCGGTCCTCCTTATCTTCGGCTCAGGGGGGATTGGAGCCGTCGATGCAGCCAATGTCGAACTCGTGGCGCAAGAGATCGTCGCCACGCTCGTCGGCTCGATCGGTCTGATCGCGGCGGTGCCTGTCACGACCGCTCTGGCCGCCGCGATGGCGACGCGGATCGCACCCGAGGATTTACCGGCCGACGTGGGTCACGCGCACGTTCACTGAGTGAGAGTCGCTTAGCCTGAGGGCCCTTGGCGCGGCGGTACCCTTCAGGTATGTCCATCGCTGCGCTTCACGCCCCTAAACGCGTCCGCCTTGCCGCCCCTCGGGGATACTGCGCAGGGGTCGATCGCGCGGTCGAGACGGTCGAGCGGGCGCTCGACATGCACGGCCCGCCGGTGTACGTGCGCAAGGAGATCGTCCACAACAAGCACGTGGTGGAAGAGCTCTCGAAGCGTGGCGCGATCTTTGTAGAGGAGGAGACCGAGGTGCCCGAAGGCGAGCTCGTCGTCTTCTCGGCGCATGGTGTTGCGCCCGCTGTCCACGAGAACGCCGCCGCTCGCAACCTGCGCACGATCGATGCCACCTGCCCGCTCGTGACCAAGGTCCACGTCTCGGCTCGCAAGTTCGCCGAGCAGGGCTACACGATCATCATGATTGGCCACGCCGGGCACGAGGAGGTCGAGGGCACGATGGGTGAAGCGCCCGAGGCGATCACCCTTGTCGAGACGATTCAAGACGCCGACACGATTGAAGTCTCGGATCCCGAGCACGTTGCCTTCATCACGCAGACCACCCTGTCGGTAGACGAGACCGGGGAAATCATCGATCGCCTGCGCGAGCGCTTCCCGAAGATCGTCTCGTCCAAGTCTGAGGACATCTGTTACGCCACGACGAATCGTCAGATCGCCGTGAAGGAGCTCGCCGCCGAGTGCGACCTCGTTCTGGTAATCGGATCAACCAACTCTTCGAACTCGAATCGCCTCGTCGAGGTCGCCCGCGACCACGGCGCGGACTCGTACCTGATCGACCACGCCTCACAGGTGCGCGAGGAGTGGCTCGAGGGCGCCGAAACGGTCGGCATTACCTCCGGCGCATCGGCGCCGGAGGAGCTCGTTGCCGAGCTGGTCGAGTTCTTCCGCGAGCGCGGCACGGATGACATCGCCGAGCTGAAGACGGTCGACGAATCCGTGCGCTTCATGTTGCCGAAAAAGATCCGCACCGAGCTCGCCGCTCGAGGCTAGGTCCCGCCAGCCGCGGGAGGTCCGCTCCAGACCTGGTCGACTCTCTTCCCGGTATCCGGGAGTTCGATCGTCCAGGTCAAGGCGCGCCCGGGGCGAAGCTGATCGCCCAAACGCGGACGCCCTCCGAGACGTCCAGCTCGACGCGATGAGCTTCGTGACGGCCCTCACCGGCGAGCTTGATCAAGCCCGCCGGGGGGACTTGCACGGGTGCACTCGGTTCGCCGTCGACCTCGGCGCGCAATTCGCCCTCGCCATCCGCAACGACCCAAGCCTCACCGCCCTCGTAGTCGAACCCAAGTCGCGAGTTGCGCGCTTGCGCCGCCCATGCCTCGGCAGGCGAGCCACCGGGAAGGATCTCGTCGCTTTGCGCGGTGAGGAGCGCTCCAGGCTCGTCGGTCGCTCTAACGGTCTCCATGGGGACGGGCAGGTCACGGGTCACGTCAGCCTTGCGGAGCTCGTCCTGGATCGCCTCCTCGGTAGCGCGGTACTCGCCCTCGCCCCGATGCGCCCATGCGAGCGCCCCGCCCTGGCCCCACAGAAAGAGCGAGGGCCACCCCAGGCACCCATAGTCGTGCCAGATCGCGTAGTCGAGGTCAAGGGCCACGGCGTGCTCGACGCCTGAGCGCTCGATCAGATCCATGGCGACGTCGGCGTTCGCGGTTAGCGCGAAGCGGGGAGAATGGATGCCGACGGTCGTCAGCCCATGTCCCGAGTAGCGACGGTTCCACTCGACGAGATAGGGAAGCGCACGCACACTGTTGAGCTGAGTGGGGTCAAAGAAGTGAACGAGCACGGGTCCGGCGGCGGTCAACGCGGCCATCTTCGGCGGCGCTTCGCAGTTCAGCCACTTGATGCGGCCCGGCAATTCGGGTGCGGCGATGTTGTCCCGCTCGGGTCGCATTTGAGGGAGGAGGGTAGGGCGGCGTCTACTTCTGCAGATATGCTGAACGCCCACTTACGCACGAGGAGGAAGAGGACCATGGACGTCAACGTTTGGGAGCGAATCGAGGAGAGCCGCCGCCGCTGGGACGTTCTTCAGCACCCTTTCTACCAGCGCTGGTCCGAGGGCGAATTGACCCTTGACGAGCTCTCGAGCTATTCCGGCCAGTACCGCCACGCGGTCGAGGCCATCGCCACCCTGAGCGCCGCCGCAGCGGACGCACTCCCCGAGCACAACGAGCTCCGCCGCCACGCGGCCGAAGAGCTTGGCCACGTCCGCCTCTGGGACGGCTTCGTCGATGCCGTCGAGGGCGACGCCGGTGCCTCTCCCAACGCTGAGACCACCGAGTGCGTGTCGAATTGGGCGGGCGACGGCGACGCGGTTGAGCTCCTTTCGCGCCTTTACGCAGTTGAGGCATCGCAGCCCGCCATCTCGAAGACGAAGCGCGCAGGCCTCCTCGGGCGCTACGGCTTTGTCGAGGGCCCCGGCACGGCGTACTTCCGCGTTCACGAGGGCCGCGACGTCGAACACGCCGCCGAGGTCCGCGAGCTGATCGAGGAAATCGCCACCGAGGAAGACGCGGATCGCATGGTCGCCGCCGCGGAGAGCGCGTACGCCGCCAACTGGCGCCTGCTCGACGGCGTCTAAAGAGGTAGATGTCTCGCGGCGATCGCGCCCTGGGGATCGTTCTCGGCATCCTCGCCGGGATTGCGATCGTCGCGAT
>JALZIJ010000146.1 GCA_030860375.1 Actinomycetota bacterium
CGCCCGAGGACAACCCGGCGCAATCGGGTGATCTACAGGGCCGCCCCACTTCAGGCGCGCCGTGATTGAAGCCGCAGCCCGACTCGATCCACAGTGCTGCTCGTGCATTGAAGCGAGCGCCTCTCGACCGCGGCCCCAGGCTCTCCCTCGGACGGAGACCGAGAGCACAGCCAAGCCTCGCTCAGACGCCTCCTTTCCAGAAGCCGTGGCACTGCGAAGTTAGTCTCACCCCGTACCCACCCCCGTACCCACGGCGAGTACGGGGGTTCGAATCCCTCCCCCTCCGCTTGTAGCTAGTAGCGCGATACTGCGCGGGCGATGTCGCACGAGAACATCGAGTTGGTACGCCGGGTCTACAACGCCGTCGCGGCGGGCGACGCTGAGGCCGTCCTCGCACTGTACGACCCCGAAGCCGAGTTCGATTTCTCTCGGAGTCCATTCGGGAGCGTCACGAGCCAGACCGTCTATCGCGGGCACGAGGGCCTTCGATGCTTCTTCCGCGAGCGGTACGAGGTATGGCAGGAGGTCGAGGACGGCTACGAGGAGCTAATCGACGCGGGCGACCACGTGATCTCGGCTGTGACCAGCCGAGGGCGTGGACGAGGAAGTGGAGTAGAGGTCGAGCGGACGCACTACGGCGTCTGGTCGATCGACGCGGGCAAGGTCGTCAGGGTGGAGTGGTTCGGGACACGCGCCGAAGCCCTCGAAGCCGCGGGGCTGCGGGAGTAGACGATGTCGCAGAAGAACCTCATAGTCCTCGCACAGCTGGCCGAAGCCTTCAACGAAGAGGGGTGGGAGGGCACCCTGCCCTTCTTGCACGCGGACCTTGAGTTTCATGAGCCGCCAGAGCAGCCCGGTGCGACGGTCTTTCACGGACGTGAAGCGGCACGGAGAGGATGGGCACGCTGGGCCGAGTCCTGGACCGAGCAGCACTCGGAGGTACAGGGCTTTCGCGAGCTGCCGGATGGGCGCGTACTCACGTTCAGCCACCAGCGGATGCGCGGACGCGACGGCATCGAGGTCGAGCAGGACGCCTGGAACCTCTTTACGGTCCAGGGCGGCAAGGTTCTCCGCTGGGAGTCTTACTGGGAAGAGTCGAACGCTCTCGAAGCCGCTGGGCTGCGGGAGTAGGCGATGTCGAGGGCAGCGTTTCGGGTCGTAAGGCCCGACGGGGTTCGAATCCCTCCCCCTCCGCTTGAGGTGTCCGCGCGATACTGCGCGAGCGATGTCGCAGGAGAACTTGGATTTGATCCGGCGAGGCTGGCACGCGTACGAGAGCGGCGACCTGACTGCCGTGCTCGAGATGTTCAGCCCCCACCCTGGTCACCTACGTTGCGCCGCCCATTCCCGTCGCTGGTACCTATGCGCGACTGGTTTGGCCAATGGCGCGACTACCGGGTGACCGGCGACGAGTTTCGCGCCGTAGGCACCGACCACGTACCTCGGCCCGGACAGCCTGACGGAGTACATGCTGGGTTTCCTGGCGGCGTGGAAGAAGCTCACGATCTCGGCGGAGGAGTTCATCGAGGCGGGCGACAGCGTGGTCGTCCCGGTACTTCCACGTCTGGACGTTCCGGGGGCCAGCGGTCATCCGCCTCGAAAAACGTACGGGATCGGAGCGAGGCCCTCGCAGCCGTGGGGCTGGGCGACTAGCGGCGTTCAGCCGCGAGCGGGACGCGACGTCGCTCGTCCCGCCGCCTCGATCATCGCCGCCATCAGCGCGACGGCTTGGTCGTCGTCGAGGCCTTGCTCGCCGGCGAGCGACTGCCAGGTGCCGAACGAGACTGCGTGCCCGGTCGCGGCCGCTACCCGCCGCCGGGCTGCGCCACGCTCCCGGCGGCCTCGGATGATGGCTTCCGTGACAGCTTCCAGGTAGCCGCGGAAGGCCGCAACGGGGCCGGCCATCGCCTCGACCACGCCGGCGTCCCGGCTCGTCCGCTCCAGCATCGCTTCCGTACGCCGGAACCAGCGGTACAGATCCCTCAGCGCCGCAACGGCCCGCTCTGCCGGGTCGGCGATCGCGCCCCAGCTGTCGGGTCGGGGCATCGGGTGGCTCGCGAAGTAATGGGCGGTGCAGGCTTCGAAGAGGCCCGCCTCGTCGGGAAAGTGGCGGTACACCGTCGCGCGCTGGACCCCTGCCTCCCTCGCGATCCCGCTGACGGTGGTTTGCGCCGGGCCCACCGTGCCGTGCAGCCTCACCGCCGCTTCGGTGATGCGCTCCCGCGTGCGAGCTTCGGCCGCGGCCCGCTGTCGCTTGCGGTAGGGCCGCGTTCCATACTTTTCATCGGACATAGCTGTTCTACGAAGCTTGACAGGCCGTGGGGATGGCTGCTACGTTCGCAAAACAATACTGTTCACTGATTATTGGGAGGCGGCAGATGGAGGCAGGATCAAGCACAGCGTCCGGTGGGCGCTTCGACGGCACGGGCGGGCCAAGGCTCATCGGGCCTGACGACGGCAAGGCCGTCGATCTCGGGAGTGTGGGCGTGCGGTTCATGGCCTGGACGGCTGAGACCGGGGGAGACTTCTCACTCGTCGAGCATCCGATCCCTCCGCGCAGCCTGGTCGCGCCCGTCCACCGCCATTCCAGGGAGGACGAGTACAGCTTCGTGATCGAGGGCCGCATGGGCGCTCTGCTCGGCGACGACGTCGTCCACGCAGACGTCGGCGACTTCGTCTTCAAGCCGCGAGATCAGTGGCACACGTTCTGGAACGCGGGCGATGCGCCTTGCCGGATCCTCGAGATCATCGCCCCGGGTGGCTTCGAGCAGTTCTTCGACGAGCTAG
>JALZIJ010000160.1 GCA_030860375.1 Actinomycetota bacterium
GAGGTCGATGCGGACGTTGCGGCTGAGGTCGCGAGCCATCTTGCCAGGTTCTTTCCCCAGCTGGAAGGCCGGCCTATCGCGCACGCGTGGGGCGGCCCGATCGACGTCTCGCCGACGCACACTCCGGTCGTTGGCACGCTGGACGGGCGGGTCCATCACGTGTTCGGGTTCACCGGAAATGGGGTTGGCCCGTCGCGCATGGTCGGGCACGTTCTCGCCTCCCTCGCGCTCGACCGCCGCGACGAGCATTCGCGCCTCGCGATCGTCGAGCCCCGGCAGTTGCGAGTTCCACCCGAGCCGTTTCGCTATATCGGCGGCACACTGATCCGGCACGCCCTCCTTCGCAAGGAGCGCGCGGAGGAACTTGGCAGGCGCCCGGACCCGGTCAGCGTGGTGCTCTCCGGAATTCCGGAGCGGGTCGGGGTCCAGATCGGACGCTGACGCTCCTACCCTGGACAGGTGGCTCGGAAGATCGCCCACCTCGACATGGACGCGTTCTACGCGTCGGTCGAGCTTCAGCGTCACCCCGAGCTGGTAGGCAAGCCCGTTGTGGTTTCAGGGACGGGCCCGCGAGCGGTTGTGACCACGGCCTCGTACGAGGCACGGAAGTTCGGGGTCGGCTCGGCAATGCCCGCCTCGCGCGCGCGGCGCCTATGCCCCGACGCTCATTGGTTGCCGGTTGACCATGCCCATTACCGCGAGCGCTCGGCCGAGGTCCGCGCTTTGATGGAAGAGCTCGGTCTTCCGATTGAGCCCGTGTCGCTCGACGAGGCCTATCTCGATCTGTCAGAGGTCTCCGATCCAATCGCCCGGATGAGCGCTCTCGTCAAGCGGATCCGTGATAAAACCGGGTTGGACGCATCCGTGGGAATCGGCCCGAACAAGCTGGTTGCGAAGATCGCCTCGGACGCAGAAAAGCCGCGCGGCTTCGTCATCCTGACCCGCGAGCAGGCAGCCGAGCGCTTCAAGGGCGAGCCCGTGCGGCTGATCCCCGGAATCGGCCCCAAGACGGCCCGCCGCCTAGATAGCTACGGCGTGAAGACGATCGGCCAGCTCCAGCGCTGCACGGTACCCGGCCTCGTCGAGCGCTTTGGCGAGACGCATGGCCGGTCCCTCCACGAGCGCGCCCATTTTCACTCCGATGCGCCGGTCACGACCGAGCGCATCGCGAAGTCGCGCTCGGTCGAGACGACCTTCGACTACGACGTGGAAGATCGCGAACGCCTCGAGGAGGTCATTGCCGGGCAATCGGAGCGGCTCGCGGCCGAGCTTCGAAAGCGCGAGGCCCGCGGCCGGACGATCGGCATCAAGGTCCGGACGGACAACTTCGCCACGTTCACTCGCGTGCGCAGCATCCCCGAGTTCACGAACGACCCCAAGACCATCCGTGACGTGGCACTCGCCCTGCTGCGAGAGAACTTCCCCGAGCGTCCGGTCAGACTCCTCGGGGTGAGGGTGGCGAGCTTCGCGGACGAAGCGCCGGCAGGCGGAGAGTCAAGCGCGCCGAGTCTTCTTGACCACGGCCTCACGAAAAGCACCGACCGGACGTAATAGGGCTGCCTTGAGCGCTAGGAAAGCGCGCGCCGCAGGAACTCGATCATGTCGTCGAGCACCTCTTCACGGTTCGTCTCGTTGAAAATCTCGTGGCGGGCGCCTTCGTAGACCCTCTCCTCCGTACGCGGGCCGCGGATGCGCTCAACCGCCGGCCTCGTCTCCTCCAGCGGCGCCAACGCGTCTTCGGAGCCGTGGATCCAGAGCACGGGTAGGTCGCCGAACGAGCCGCCCGCGGCGACCTCGTCGACCGCGGTCTTCAGCATCGTGAGTGTCTCGCGGTGGAAGGGGCCGTGATAGACGAGCGGGTCGGCCGCGTACTCCGCGCCTGTCTCTGGATCGCGAGAGAGAACCGCCGGGTCGATCGGGACCTCCGGAATCGGGTCGAGCTCGAGCAGGCTCATGATTGCCGCGTTGCCGCCGATCACGGGCCCGGAGAGCACGAGCGCGTCGAGTTCGCCGGGATGCTTCTGTGCGTAACGCGTGGCAACGATGCCGCCCATCGAGTGGCCGACGAGGACGACCGGCAGCCCTGGATGCGCGCCGCGCGCGATCCCGGCGACGAGGTGGAGGTCGGCCGTCATGGCCTCGCCCTCGACTACGAGAGCGCGCTCGCCCTCCGAAAGCCCGTGCCCTATGTGGTCGGGCGCGTAAACGACAGCGCCCTCTGCGACCAGGCGCTCCGCAACGTGGTCGTAGCGTCGCGAGTGCTCGGCATAGCCGTGGGCGACCAGGGCGACGAACGTGGCCGCGTCGTTGGCCCACTCGTGGAAGACGAGGTTGCCGCCTGAGCCGGAGAGCGAGTGCGCGATCGGCTCGTTCACGCGGCCCATGATGTCACGGAGGCCGGCCCAGGCAGGTACGTCGAGTCTGCGGACGAAGCCAACCGCTCCCGACGCCTGGCGCCGGGGAGTGCCCGAGCAGGCGCAGCCTCAGTGGCCTTCGGCTTTTCCTTCGTGAGCAGTGGGGGTGCTCCCGCCGTCGTCGAAACCACCCTCGCCCAGCCCCTCGCTTAGAAGCACCGCGGTCCCGAAGACGGCGGCGACTACGGCGACGGCGCCGACGACTCGAGGGCTCGGGCCTCCGTGTACTCCGGTTTCGTGCACGGCGGTGTGGCCCTTGCCGCGAGCTATCAGCCAGCGGTTGACGGGGAAGGCGATCACCCCTGCAATCACGAGGGCAACCGAGAGCGCGCCCCAGAAGAGCATGCTCCCGGCGCCGGCCTCCATCGCGCCCGGGATCACCAGCATGATCACGTTGTCGACGATCTCCATGACGGTTATTGAGAAGGTGTCGGCCGCAAGCGCAATTGGAACCACAGCGGCGAGGGTGAAACCGGCGCGTAGCAGGGGCAGGCTGGTCAGTCCGTATCCGAAGAGGAACGCGAGGCCTACCGCGAGCGCAATCGTTCCGAGGTCGGAGAAACCGAGCGCGGTGCCGATGACCATGCCGAGAACCTCGCCGATCGCGCACCCCGTCAAACAATGGAGGGTTGCGCTCAACGTGATCGAGTTCAGCTCACTCCCATGAGTGGAATGGCTACGGGGTGATGCGTGTTCTGAGTGGGCTTCCATGATGCCTCCCAAAGGTGGTGAGATCTAATGCAGTTTTACGACTGTACCATACCCCGGGAGGGTATGATTTAGTTCTTTCCGGCACCGATCCACAGGAGATCTGAGATGAACGAGACCGCAGCAGTTACCTACCGAGTCAGGAACACCCGATGAGTGTCGGAGCGCGGATTGGCAGCTTCGCCCTCGTCCTGGTGGCGATCTTCGCCGCCGCGACGCTCGCCGGGGCTGCGATCGACCCAGACGTCAACGAAAACGACTCACACGAGGAACCAATAGGAACGAACGAACACGGATCGCACGAGGGATCAAGCACGACGGCCCAAGCAGTCCCCGGCCTCGCAGTCGCCGCGGACCCCTACCGACTGGTGCCCGAGGCGACGACGCTCGAGCGGGGGCAGGTCTCTTCTTACGGTTTCAAGATCGTCGCCGACGATGGTGAGACCGTCCACGAC
>JALZIJ010000174.1 GCA_030860375.1 Actinomycetota bacterium
GACCGGCATGGGGCTTCGGCGGCGATCCTCTTCGACCGGCGCATGGCCGCCTCGCCTTCGGTACCTTCGATAAGTGGGGAAAACACGCATCGCCATGCTTGCGGCGGGCGCAGGGCTGCTGTTCGCAGCGCCGGCGGCCCAGGCCGAGATCACGTCCGTTTTCGACGGCGCGGTTTCCTGCGATGTTAAGAAGGACGAAAGCCGCTTCTGCGGCGGCACCAACACCCTCGTCGAGACCTTCGACGGCCAGCTGATCGACGTAAACGTCGCATTGCCACCCGCGCCTAAATCCGGGCCCGACGGTCCCTACCCGCTCGTCATGAACTTCCACGGCTACGGCGGCTCCGAGCTGAGTAGCGAAGCGCTCTCGCGCTGGACGGATCAGGGCTATGCCGCCTTTTCGATGTCGGACCGCGGATTCGGCCCCTGCGGCGCGAAGCCCCCGCCTGCCCGCTGCCTTAACGGCGGCTGGGTCCGGCTCATGGACACGCGCTACGAGGTGCGTGACGCTCAACTCTTCGCCGGGATGCTCGTCGACGAAGGCATCGCTGCCAAAGGCAAGATCGCTGCGACCGGCGGCTCCTACGGCGGTGGGCTCTCGATGGCACTCGCAGCGCTCAAGAATCGGGTCATGCTCGAGGACGAATCACTCGTGCCGTGGAAGAGCCCAGAAGGCACGCGCCTGAGCCTCGCCGCGGCCGTCCCCGAGATCCCCTGGACCGACCTCGCCAACTCGCTGCTTCCGAACGGCCGTACGCTCGACTATGTCGAGGACGCTCCGTATCTGGGGCCTGACGGCGACGCGCCGATCGGTGTCATGAAGGAAACCTTCGTCTCGGGTTTTTACGCATTAGGCCAGGTCAGCGGCCTCTACGCGCCGCCGCTTGTGGACCCGGACGCCGACCTCCAGACCTGGTACTCCCGGATCACCATGGGTGAGCCCTACGACGACGACCTCGTCGACGACATCGTCGACGAGGTGACGACTCATCACTCCTCGTACTACATCGACCACTCGGTCCCGCCGGCACCGCTCCTGATCTCGAACGGGTGGACCGACGACATCTTCCCGGCCGACGAGGCGATCCGCTTCTACAACCGCACTCGCTCCGAGCACCCGGATGCCGACATCTCACTCTTCTTCTTGGACTACGGCCACCAGCGCGGTCAAAACAAGCCCGCCGACATCGATCTCCTCCACTCACGCGAAGACGACTTCATCGCCCACTACCTGAAGGGCAAGCCGGCTCCCAAGGGCGGCGTCACCACACTTACCCAGACCTGTGGGGACGAGGACACGCCTTCGAAGGGGCCCTACCACGCCACGTCGTGGGCCAAGATCGCACCCGGCGAGGTCCGTGGGCGCTTCAAGCCGGAGCAGACGATCGCGCCGTCGGTGCCGAACGACGGGCCTCGAGGCGAGGCCTACGACCCGATCGCGGGGGACGGCGCCTGTGCAACCGCAGCAGGCTCAGACCAGCCGGGCGCGGCTTCCTACCGCCTCGATCCCGCACCCGCTAAGGGCTACACACTCATGGGCTCACCGACCGTCATCGCCAACATCACGCCTTCCAGCCCGACGTCGCAGGTCGCGGCTCGCCTCCTCGACGTCGCGCCGGGCGGAGACGCGACGCTCGTGGCCCGGGGCTCCTGGCGGCCCGGCACGGGCAAGCAGGTCTTCCAGCTTCATCCGAACGGTTACAAGTTCGCCAAGGGGCACGTGCCGAAGCTCGAGCTCCTGCCGGTGGACGCCCCCTACGGCCGCCCCTCCAACGGGCAGGCACCCATCGGTGTCGAAAGGCTCAAGTTGCGCCTTCCCGTGCTCCAAAAGCAGGGTGCAAGAGACGGGCTCGTCCGCCGTGTCGCCAAGAAGGTCGTGCCCGCGGGGTACGAGCTGGCGCGCGGCTACAACCGGTGACCCTCTAGCTACACTGCCGCAGCCGTACGGGGCGCCGAAGCGCGTCCAAAGTCAACGAATCCCCCGGAGGTTCAAAGAAAAGTGCAAGATCGCGGTCTGGCCGCCTACATCTCCGAGCTGCTCGGGACTCTGTTCCTGGTCATGATCATCGGTGTCGTCGTCACCCTCTTCAATCAGACCGATCCTGCCTCGGGCACGGGCTCTGACTTCGCGGTCATCGGCCTCGTCCACGCCTTCGGCCTCTTCGCCCTGATCATGACTTTCGGCGCGGTCTCGGGCGGGCACTTCAACCCGGCGGTGACCATCGCTGCGGCGATTCAGAAGCGGATCGACCTCGTGGACGCAGTTGTCTACATCCTCGCCCAGCTCTCGGGCGGCATCCTCGGCTCGCTCTTGGTCAAGGCCATCCTGCTCGACGAGGGAAGCCTCTCCGGCTACGGCAACCCCGAGGTCGCGGACGCGATCGGAAACAACCTGCACGGGTTCGTCGTCGAAGGCCTCGGGACGTTCCTCCTCGTCCTCGTCATCTGCGCTGTTGCTCTCAACCCCCGGGCGCGCCAGGAGTGGGCGCCGCTTGCGATCGGCGCCACGCTCGGCTTCGTCGTGATGATCTTCGGCCCGCTCACGGGCGGCTCTTTCAACCCCGCTCGCTGGTTCGGCCCGGCGCTGATCGGCGACGGCCTCGAGGCTTCAGACCTCGTGCCGTATGTCCTCGGGCCGCTTGCCGGAGCGCTCCTTGCGACCGCGGTCTACAAGTTCGTGATCGCGGGCCCGCAGTTCGCAGAGGGGCCGGAGCCGCCCACCTCTGATGCCCGTGCGGTCGGCCAGGCGGTCAAGGACGCTGAGACGCGTGTCCGCAACAAGGACACGGACAAGGACCGGGACCAAGGCAAGAAGCCGCCGCCACCCCCGTCGTCCCGTAGGTAGAAGTTCGCCCTGTCGCAGGGCGATGCGCTCAACCTGGAAGGCCGGTGCTCGGGTAGCGTGAGTGGCGTGCGCCGCGTC
Source organism: Actinomycetota bacterium (assembly GCA_030860375.1). Lineage (GTDB taxonomy): Bacteria > Actinomycetota > Thermoleophilia > Solirubrobacterales > 70-9 > JALZKA01. The sequence goes on from JALZIJ010000174.1 coordinate 2,924, forward strand.
ACCTTCTCGCGGAATTACACGCTTTCGCTGTCGCGCACTTGTCGGTGCGTGTGCAAGTACTGTTCGTTCGCGACCCGGAAGGCCCACCTCTACGCGCCGGATGAGGTCGATGCCAAGCTCGACGAGGCGGTCCGCCGCAGAGCCAAAGAGCTCCTCGTCCTAACGGGCGAGCGGCCGGAAGTCAACGCTGAGGTCACGGAGCGCCTTCGCTCCTACGGTCACCCCGACTTCGTCTCCTACGTCGTCTGGGCATGCGGGCGGGCCCTCGAGCGGGGCCTCCTCCCGCACACGAACCTCGGGGCGCTAAGCCGGTCGGACCTTGCCCGCCTTCGTGAGGTGACCGCATCGCAGGGGCTGATGCTCGAGTCGATCTCCGAGCGACTCATGGAAACCGTACATGCCGGCTCGCCTTCCAAGCATCCCAGCGTTCGCATGGAGACGATCGATGCTGCGGGCGAGCTTCGTATCCCGTTCACCTCGGGCATCCTGGTCGGCATCGGCGAGACCGAAGACGAGCGAATCGCATCGCTCGAAGCACTGGCCGCCTCGCATGCCCGGCACGGCCAC
>JALZIJ010000182.1 GCA_030860375.1 Actinomycetota bacterium
GCTACATGCTCTTCGGAGAAGTGCTCCCAGACGAAGCGCCCGACGGTCTTCACGCCCTCGGCGCGAAGCGCCGCGAGCTCGTCGAATTGGTAGAGGTTGTCGACGAGAAGGACGTCGATCCCCTCGCGCTCGACCCACTCCCGGTAGGTCTCGAGCGGGACGTCCGATTCACCGGTTTCGGCCACCCCCGGCTGGTCCCAGATCGGGTCGGGGACGCGGTTCTCTACCCCTGAGCGCGGGCCGGTGCCCTCGCGCGCGAGGATGAAAGTCTCGTGGCCCAGGTCGTCGAGCGCCGAGCGGACGTAGCGAGAGACGACCGCTTGACCGGAGGCGAACCATTTTGTGACCAGACCGACTCGCATCAGCGAGCCCACCGGCACATGCCGCTTTCGCACCAAAAGGTGCTCATCAGATGAATCCACCAGCACATGCTGCTTTCGCACCTAAAGGTGCTCATCAGACCAGCTCCTAGACCGCGGCGGCGTCGACCGGCTCTGCGACCGGATAGCCGAGCTCTGAGAGCAGGTCGCCCGCGATGTCTTCGAACTCGATGCGCTGCTCCTCGGTCATCTGCTTTCGCCAGCGCTGCACGCGATCCGCGGACGGCGGCTTGGTCGTCATCTCGTGCGTCGCCATCCGGCGCTCGACGGAGAGCTCCTTGGCCTTGCCGTCGCCCGGAAGCGCGCGCGCCATCTCTTGGAGCCGGTCAGCGGAGCGCTCGTGATACGTCAAAAGGTCGTCCTCCCAAGGGAGCTCAAAGAAGTCGCAAACCTTTCGAAGCACCGGCTCCGTGTCGAGGATCAGGTCCTCATAGCGGATCTCGATGTAGTGGTTGAGCGACGGCGAGTCGTCGCGCGCCTTCGTGACCTTCTTTCGCCAGCGTCGCCCGACGTCGGCCGCCGTGAGGTCGCGCACGGTCCGGTCGAGCACCGAGAGCGCCACGTCGCGCCCGTCGCGAATGACGTGGCAAAAGCGCGCCTCGGGGAGAGCGCGCTGGATCAGCTTCATCTTCTGGACGTAGGTCGGAGTCTTCTCGCCATAGCGAGGTTTTCCCTGGCGCTCGGCATAGATCTCGTAGAACGAGCGCACGGCGCCCCCCGGGCGCAGGTTCGGGAGCGCGTCGAATCGCGCGAGCATCTCCTCGTCGGAGATCTCGAAGTCGCCCCATTCGCGGTGCTCCTTCATGGCTTCGAGCACGCTGCGAGGCGTCGCCTCGTCTGCCTTCGCTGCCTTGATCGCATCGGGCACAAAGTGGGTCTCGGGCGGGATCGTCAGGTCTGAGTGGGCGTCGAGCATCATCCGCAGGAGCGTCGTGCCTGAGCGGTTCATGCCCACGACGAAGGGGAACGGGGCGCGGTCGGAGCCGCGGCGTAGGAAGGAGGGGACGATCGAGGCCATGGGCGCGGGAATGCTACGAGGATTGGGCTCGTGCGTAGCCGAGATCGTCGAGAAGCTCGCCCGCGACGCGCTCGAACTCGGACTGATCTTCAACGCTCATCTCATGGCGCCAGACCTCGATCCGCTCCTTGGTCGGAGGCTTCGTTGCGAGGGCATGCGCCTTGAGGCGCTCACCTGCCTCGCGCTCCGGGCGCCCGTCGCGGGCCGGCATCGCGCCTGCCATCTCGCTAAGCCTGTCTTCGGCCGTTTCGTGATAGCGGAGCATCCTGGGCTCGAACTCCAGGTCGATGAAGTCGCAAACCCGCCGCAGGGTCGACTCGGTCTCGATGACAAGGTCCTCGTAGCGGATCTCGAAGTACTCACCTAGCTTGGGCCCGTCCGCTCGGGCCTTACTGATCCGATTTCGCCATTGACGTGCGGCGCGCGCAGCCGGTACCGGGTCGCGGTGACCGCGCTCGGCCCTTCGTTTGTTGTTCGAAAGCGTGACGTCTCGCCCGTCGCGAACGACGTGGACGAACGACGCCTCGGGCAGGACGCGCTTGATCCGGCGCATCGTCTTCACGTATGTGGGTGTCTTGTCGCCCCAGCGCGACTTGCCCTGCTTCTCGGCATAGAGCTCATAGAAAGCGCGAAGCGCATCGGAGGCGTTGAAGTGCGGGAGCGCCTCGAAGCGGCTTTGAAGCTCGTCGGGATCGAGGTTGAAGTCGTTCCAGCGCCGCCGCGGGTCTTCGACGATCGCCTCGAGAGCAAGCTTCGGTGTGAATCGCACACGACCCGAGGCCTCGAGGAGGCTTCCGAGAAAGTGCGTCTCTGGCGGTATCGCCAGCTCGGTGTGCGTATCAAGCATCAGGCGCAGGAGCGTGGTCCCAGAGCGGCCGACCCCGACAACGAACGGCGTGGGTGGCCCGGGTTCGGCGCGTCCGCGAAGCCGGCGCGGTCGCAAGCGTTTGGAGATGAATGTGTCGTCGCTCATAGGCTGAGGAAGCGACCGACAAGGCTACCCTCGGCCGCATGGGGGAGAAGATCGATCCCACTTGGCTCGCGTTCTCGTTCGCGAGGGCGCCTTCGAGCGAGAGGCTCGGCGCGGGAATTGCGCGGTTGAAAGACCATTACGGCCCGCTGGTTGATTACCCACTCGAGGCTCAATCGGCCGTCGGGGGGGGCCAAGGCGTCCTTGTCATCGGCGACGCCGATCCTCGCTGCCGTTGGCCATTCTTCGCCGAGGATGAAGACATGGCTGTCACCTACGCCTACGTGCCCTCCGGATTCGGCAAAGCAACGGAAATCTCCGAGCCTTCGCCCAAGGCGGCGCTAGCTCTCGGAGCCGTGCTCGTTCGGGATCCGAGAGCAACACGGCACTTAGCGCCTCCGTTCGCCATCGCCGTCCTGGACAAGCGCACTGGTGAGCTTCTCGTCGTGAACGACTGGATCGGCGCCGGTCGTTGCCTCGAGGTCGCTTTTCCAGAGGGAAAGCTCTGGACAAATCGCGCTGCAGCGGCTCACCTCTTCGCGGGTCGCGAGGCGAGGGCCGACCCGGCGGCATGGCGCATCCTGGCTGGAGCCGGCTGGTTCATGGGGCGCTCGACGCCGATCGAAGGAGTAGAGGGTGTCGAGACGGGTTTGGCCCTTAGGGCTTCTGGGGGAAAAGTCGATCGCCGCGACCTCGGAGTTCTTCCGTCCCTGATCGCGTCTCGTTCTTCATACGAGGAGTTGCGGGATCGCGCGGCCGAGGATGCGGTGTCCCAAATCCGCTTGGCGGATGCACTGTGGGAGGGTCGAACCTCCGTGGATCTTTCGGGCGGGCGAGACTCGCGAGTCGTGGCGGCGGCCGCCCTCGCGGCCGGCAGCGATGCCGAGGTCGTCACTTCAGATCGGACGATCGGCGAAGCCGACGTCGCGCTCGAGCTGATGAGCCGCGCCTCGGGCAGGCTCAAGCACAGCCTCCGAAAGACCGACAACGAAGCCGCTCGCCTCGACCGGCCTCTTCTCGAGCGGGCGCTCAACGTTCATCTCCTGCACGACGGGATGCGCCATCCGCAAAAGGTCCGGGGTAATCAGGACTTGCCACGCAAGCGTCCTCAAAGGGCGACGTTGTCCGGTCACGGAGGTGCGATCGCAAAGGGCTTTTACTACCCCAACCGCCGTGAGCTCTGGCGAGTCCGCTTGAGCGGCAACGAGGAACGCATAAAGAGGGTCTCCAAGCTGTTCCCGAAAGTGCGAGGGCTCGCCCGTGGCCCATGCGCCGACGCCGCACGGGAGGCTGCGCAAGCCACCCTTGACGCTGCGGATGACGCCGGCCTCTCAGGGCCCGAGCGGCTTGAGTGGTTCTACCTCTGCGACCGCTTCGCCCACCGCCAAGGGCTGGCGTCCCACGCGGAGCGCCTCGTCCTCTTCGCAATGCCAGCCTTCGTCGAGGCTTCCTTTGCGATGAGCCCCAAAGACCGGATGGCGTCCCGCCTCCACGAGGACCTGGTGGCTCGTTTCGTGCCTGAATGGGCCGCCGTCAGCTTTTTCGATCCCGATGAGGGCTCTGGGTCACCGACGAGGCGCCGAAAGCTGTGGGAGTCGCCCGACGATGCGGCGGCGATCGACGCGCTCGTCACGACGGACGGCGTCTGGACAGAGCTCTACCAGCCTGACGCGATGCGAACCGCCTGGGCGAAGCTCAAGGCGGGGGAGGGGAATCAGAAGTGGGAGGCTGCCTTTGAGGGCGCTGTCTACCGGCAGGCTTTCGAGGACTTCCTCGAGCGCGTCAACGCGATCGCTCGTAGCCGGAGCTAGACCGCAACGACAGCTCTTGCCACCGCGGCGAAGAGCTTGAGGCCGTCTTGGGAGCCGGTCAATGGGTCAACGGCGTGCTCGGGATGTGGCATCAGGCCCATTACGTTGCCGGCCTCGCTCGTGACACCTGCGATGTCGCGCGAAGACCCGTTGGGGTTCTGGCCGGGCGCGTAGCGAAGAGCGACCTGGCCGCGGGCCTCGATCTCGTCGAGCATCCCGGGCGGAGCGAAAAAGCGTCCGGTCATGTGCTTGACAGGCACCGAGAGACGCTCGCTCACATCCAGCCCCCGGGTGAACACGGAGTCCGTTGAGACCACCTCGAGATCGACCTGGCGGCAGAGGAATCGGAGGCCGTCGTTCGGAAGGAGCGCCCCCGGCAGGAGCCCCGCCTCGCACAGAACCTGGAAGCCGTTGCAGATACCGAGCACGGGCCCGCCGCCTTCGGCGAAGTCGCGAACCGCCTCCATGGCCGGCGCGAATCGTGCAATAGCTCCCGCACGCAGGTAGTCGCCGTAGGAGAAACCACCGGGGACGACGACGACGTCGATGCCGTCGAGATTGGTCTCCTCGTGCCAGACCATGCGTGCTTCGCCCACCCTCTCGCACGCAGCCAGCGCGTCGCGCTCGTCGCACGAGCCTGGGAACTGGAGCACGCCGAACGTCAATCGATCTCCTGAATCTCGTAGTCCTCGATCAGGGGGTTTGCGAGGAGCTTTTCGCAAAGCTCCGAAAGGTGGGATGCGTCGTCAGCCTCGAGCTCGACCAGGCGGCCAACTCTCACCTCGCTCACACCGTCGAATCCGAGAGCCGGGAGCGCTCGCTCGACCGCCTTGCCTTGCGGGTCGAGGATGCCGTCCTTCGGACGGATGAGCACGCGTGCCTTCACTCTGCGAAAGCTAGACGATGCGTCACCCGGCTCGCTCGGCTTGGTGAGCTGCGTCAACGACATCGACGTCTAAGAGCTCGCAGTCTCCTACGGTCGAGCGCGGCCGGTCGCCCGGTTGACCGCATGGCGCGCCCTGCCGATGGCGGCGTCGAGGCGGGAGGATGCGCCCGCGTCGGGCGACTCGAGGCGGATCGGCTTGGTCTCGCCGGTGAGGGCCGAGATCTCGCCGTAGCCCGCCTCTTCGATCGCCCCAGTCATTCCAAGGAGCCGGGTCGCCTCGGCCCACCGCGGGTCGTCGCCCCACGCGATATCAGGCTCGCGCCTCACGTGAGCTTCTGCCCACGAGCGGACGCCGTCGGGCGTCGAGCGTCCGATCGCGTCGTAGATGCGGTGGAGCTCGCCTTCGGGATCGACACGCAGGTCTTCGAGGCGAACGAGCACGTAGCGCTCTCCGAAGAGCCTCTGCCCGTCTTCGCGTAGCCCGTCCCATGCGGCCTTCCAAACGATGAGGGGTCGCATGAAGTCCGGTACCCCGCGCTCGAGCCCGGGGTGCTCGCCGGCGGCGAGGACCTCCTTGGCGATCTTGCCGGAGGACCACAGCTTGCGCCGGGTCCAGGCACCAAAGAACGCATCGGCGTCCGCGTAGCGGGTCGCATGGCGCCTGCCCCGGCCGAGCAGCATCGATCCAGCGACCGCTCGCGGGTCGCGAACTATGTGGACGAGGGTGGCATCGGGGTCGACGCGGTGGAGGTCTCCCACCTTTCGAAAGAGCCGGACCTCCTTTACGAGGACCCGCGGGGCGATTCCCAAGAGGTAGCGGAGGAGGTCAACCCCCCACTCAGGGAGCACGGGGTGGAGCTCGAGCCCCGGCGCCCTGGGCCCGCCGTGGTTGAAGAGCTCGAGCGGCACCTCGGGATGGATGTCTCGCTTGAACTGGTGCCGGAGGTCTCGCGTCTCGGTGAAGAGGTCCTCTGCGCGGACCCCGGATCCGCCGCCGACGGTCTCGGCCTCCTCGCGAAACGGCTCGTAGAAGCGACGAAGCTCAGGATCCTCGCCGAAAGCGTCGTAGAGGATGGTGGTCCCGGACCTGCGCATCCCCAGGAGAAAGACGTTCACAGAATGGACGCTACCGGGCTGGAGTGGTTGCGGAAACCCGTGTATATCGCGGGAATCAGCAACCGCTCGGAGCAGCTAAAAGTCGCGACCGGTGATGCGTTCGTAGGCCTCGACGTACTTCCCGCGGGTGCCTTCGACAATCTCTGGCGGCAGCTCGGGGCCCGGCGGTGTCCGGTCCCAGCCCGACTCGTCGAGCCAGTCGCGCACGTACTGCTTGTCGAACGATGCCTGGCCGCGGCCGGGCTCGTAGTCGTCGGCGGGCCAGAAGCGCGAGGAGTCGGGAGTCAGCACCTCGTCGCCGAGCACGACCTCTGCGCCCGGCGAGGAGCCGAACTCGAACTTGGTGTCGGCGATGATGATCCCGCGCTCGGCCGCATGAGCCGCCGCCTGCTCATAGAGGGCGATCGAGGTGTCGCAAAGGCTCTCCAGGAGTGCTCGGTCGCCGATGATCTCCGCCGCACGCTCGAAGGTGACGTTCTCGTCGTGGTCGCCAACCTCGGCCTTGGTGGCTGGGGTGAAGATCGGCTCGGGGAGCTTCTCGGACTCCTGAAGACCTTCGGGCAACTTGATCCCGCACACCTCGCCCGTCTTTCCGTACTCCTTCCAGCCGGAGCCGGTGATGTATCCCCGAACGACACACTCCACGGGATACATCTCGAGCTTGCGGACGCGAAGGCCGCGGCCCTCCGCCTCGTCCGGCACCTCCTCGGACAGCATGTGGTTTGGGCAGATGTCTCGGGTTGACTCGAACCAGAAGACGGACATGCGCGTGAGCACGGCGCCCTTGTCGGGGATCGGCGTGGGCAGGACGACGTCGTAGGCGGAGATCCGATCAGAGGCGACCATCAGGAGGTCGTCCTCGATCTCATACATCTCGCGCACCTTGCCTGAGGCCGCGAGCTTCAACTCAGAGAGTGATCCGGGGCTCATGCGGTCAAATCTAACAACGGTTTCCGGGGCTACAGTCACAAGCGACGCGCACACGTCCTTGTGCCAAGCTGACGGCTTGCGTTTAGGGCGAAAGAACACTGTGCGCGCGAGTGGCGGCGTCGAGGCGCCCGCGCCGTTCATCGTGGGCGTCGGCCGGTCGGGTACGACGCTCCTTCGCCTCATGCTGGATGCCCATCCCGAGATGGCGATTCCGCCCGAGACGCACTTTGCGGTTCGCCTCGTCAAGCATTTCGAGGAAGGCAGCCCCGGCGCCGCGGAGACCGCCGAGTGGATCGCCTCCCGGAACCGCTGGGGAGATTTTGGTCTCGAGGCGGATGATCTGGAGAAGCGCCTCGCCGCCCACCGTCGGCTCGCCGCGGGGGACGCCCTACGCGACTTCTTCTGCCTCTACGCGGAGCGCCACGGAAAGTCGCGCTGGGGAGACAAGACCCCGATCTACGTGCGCCAGATGCGCAGGATCGAGCGTGCCGTGCCCGAGGCCCACTTCGTCCACATGATCCGCGACGGACGCGACGTGGCGCTTTCGGTCTGGGACCGGGTCGGCAAGGAAAAGGACGCGACCAAGATGGCCCGCCTGTGGAAGCGTCGAATCCGCAAGGCTCGCAGCCAGGCGGAGAAGCTCGGCCACTACGTCGAGGTGCGCTATGAAGACCTGATCCTTGAAACCGAACCCACGCTCCGGCGCGTCGCAAGCTTCATTGAACTCGCTTGGGACGATGCGATGCTCTCTTACCACGAGCACTCGGCTGAACGCATGTCTGAGCTGGATCGCGATCTTCCTGCGCTCGCGAGCGGGCGCGAGCGACCGGGCGAGCGCCGCCTCGACGCGTTCAAGCTCACCTCGGAACCGCCGCAGGCCACAAGGGTCGAGCGCTGGCGGACGCAGATGGAGCCCGCCGACGTTCAGGCATTCGAGGACACCGCGGGAGATCTCTTGGAAGAGCTCGGCTACGAGACCGGGGTTCCTGTGGCGGCTGGGAGCGACTGACGTGGCGCTCAACCCGATCACGCGACGTCGCGAGCGCCTGAAGCGAGAGCGTCAGGAGGCGCGCGCGGCGAAGCGCGCCAGAAAGCTCGCCAGACGCCCGAAGCCGATGCCTTTCGTCGTCGGCGTCAACCGCTCCGGCACGACGCTTCTTCGGATGATGCTCGATTCCCATCCGGAGCTGGCGGTTCCGCCGGAGACCCACTTCGTGCCCGCGCTCTTCAAGACGATGCAGGACGCGAAGAACAAGGGCGAGCGGATGACCCCCGAAGAGACCACGGCCTTCTTGGTCGAACATCGCCGCTGGGGCGACTTCGGCCTCGATCCCAATGCGCTCGAGGAACGGATCGCATCACTCAAGCAGATGCGCCCGAAGTTCGTGCTCCGCGCCTTCTACTCGCTCTACGCGGAAGGGCAGGGAAAGCCCCGCTACGGCGACAAGACGCCCGGATATGTCAAGCAGATGGGCATGGTCCAGCGCTCCCTCCCGGAGGCGCGCTTCATCCATCTCATCCGGGACGGGCGCGACGTCGCGCTCTCGCGCGAAGACCGAAGCGACGCGGAGGTGCTCACGGTCGAGCGTCACGCGCTCATCTGGAAGCGCCGGATCAGCCGCGCGCGCGGCCAGGTCGAACGTCTTAATCACTACACCGAGATTCGCTACGAGGACCTCGTGCACGATCCGGAGGCGGCGCTCCGCAAGATCTGCGAGTTCATCGAGCTTCCCTACGACCCGACGATGCTCGACTACCACGAGCGATCCGCTGAGCGCCTCCAAGAGATCGCACGCGACCTAGACGACGATGACGGCGGCGCGCTCCGGCCCGCAGCCGAGCGCCTCGAGGCCCACTCGCTCGTGACCGAGGCCCCACGCGAAGACCGCGTCGAGCGTTGGCGGAAGTTGATGCCGCCGGAAGACATCGCCACGTTCGAGGAGATCGCCGGCGATCTCCTCGAAGAGCTCGGCTACGAGCTCTCGACCAAGTCGTAGCCCAACTCCACCAGAAGCTCACCCGCGAGCCTCTCGAACTCCCGGGCGTCGGCGGGGTCCATCTCGCGGCGCCATTTCGCGATCTGTTCTGTCCGGGGCGGGCGGGAGGTTTCGGAGTGCATCTCGGATCGGTAGCCCTCGGGCAGGGACTGGCGGCCTTCGGCGGCCTGGAGCTCGCCTGACATCTCGTCCAAGCGTTCGGCGGCGCGCTCGTGGTAATCGAGCATCGCTGGATCGAACTCCAGGTCGAGGAAGTCGCAGATCGCCCGAAGAGAC
>JALZIJ010000199.1 GCA_030860375.1 Actinomycetota bacterium
GGCGCGAACAACGACGGCTGGGGAATCCCGATGGCAACGGATGCGGCTTTCGCCCTCGGCGTGCTCGCCGTGCTGGGGAGCCGGGTCGGGATCGGCATAAAGCTCTTTCTGGTCACGATCGCCGTCGCCGACGACGTGCTCGCGATCCTCGTGATCGCTGTCGCCTATGCGGGCGACCTGTCCGGAGCCTGGCTCGCCGCGGCGTTCGGAGCGGTCGTCTTCGTGCTGCTGCTGCGGCGGCTCGGCGTCTCGTCCATCCTCGCCTACGTCCCGATCGGCATCGCGCTCTGGATTGCGACGTACGAGTCGGGTATCCATGCCACGCTGGCCGGAGTCGTCCTGGGGCTGCTCACCCCCGCGAAGCCCGTCGATGGCCGGGAGGTGCTGGAGGATCTGGAGGACCGCGTCCATCCCATTTCGAGCTTCCTCGTACTGCCCCTCTTCGCGCTCGCGAACGCCGGAGTGGAGCTTGGTGGCCCGGCGCTCTCCGACCCCGACGGCCGACGAGTGGCGCTCGCCGTCGCCATGGGCCTCACCGTCGGGAAGTTTGCGGGCATAGCGGGCGCAACTCTTCTCGCCCTCAGGCTTCGCGTGGGCGCACTGCCGAAAGGCGTGGACCTCCGCGGCGTCCTGGGGGCCGCAGCGCTCGGCGGCATCGGGTTCACGGTCTCGCTCTTCATCGCGCCCCTGGCGTACATGGACCTGACACTGGTCGAGGGCGCCAAGGTCGGGATCCTCGCGGGCTCCGTGATCAGCGCGGCCGCGGGCATCGCGATCCTCGCCCCCGGCGGTCGCCACCCGACCCGGCGGAACCGATAACCCGCAGGGTCGGACGCTGGTACGCTCGAAGCGGAGCGCCGGGAAGTCTGGTCGGCAACATGGACCATGGCTGTCGCCGTCGCTACATTCCTGCTCGCACTCGCGCTGATCGCGTCAGAGCGCGTTCACCGGACCAAGGTCGCCCTCGCCGGCGCTGCTTTGGTGGTCCTGTTCGTCGGAAGCGACTACGACCAGGAAGCGGCGATCGACGCGGTCGACTTCAACACGATCGGCCTGCTCGCCGGGATGATGATCCTGGTCTACCTGACGCAGCAGACCGGGGTCTACGACTACATCGCGATCAGGGCCGGCCAGTACTCGCGTGGTGAGCCTTTTCGCGTGGTCTTGTCGCTGGCGGTGACGACCGCGGTTCTCTCCGCCTTTCTCGACAACCTGACCACGATCCTCCTGGTTGTCCCGATCACCTTCCTGCTCGCCGATGCGCTCGACATTGACCCGATCCCCCTGATCGTGATCGAGGTCATCGCCTCGAACATCGGCGGCACCGCGACCCTGATCGGCGACCCGCCGAACATCATCATCGCGGGCGCAACCGGGCTCTCGTTCAACGAGTTCATCGTGAACCTCGCGCCCATCGCTGCGGTCGCATTCGTAGTCGTGGTCGGCGGGCTTTACCTCTACTACCGGCGGCACATCCAAATCGACGAGGAGAATCGGGCCCTCGTGATGGAGCTCGACGCCAAGGCTTCCATCCGCGACTGGAACGAGCTCCGTCGCACCGGCCCAGTCCTGATCGCAACGGTAATGCTCTTCTTCGCCCACCAAGCCCTACACATCGAGCCTGCGACCGTGGCCCTCACTGGCGCTGCGGTCGCGCTGCTCGTCACCACGATCGACCTCGAGCAGGCGCTTGCAAAGATCGAGTGGCCGACCCTCTTTTTCTTCGTCGCGCTGTTCGTAATGGTGGGGGCGTTGGAGGAGACGGGTGCGATCGGAGAGGTCGCCAACGCGGTGAAAGATCTGACCGGCGGTGATCGCACCGCGGAGCTTCTCGGCATTGTTTGGATCAGCGGCATCGGCTCGGGGATCGTCGACAACATCCCGTTCACGACGGCGATGATCCCCGTGGTCTCAGAGCTTCAATCGGACGGGAGCGACAACGCGTACTGGTGGGCGCTTTCCCTGGGCGCCTGCTTCGGGGGTAACGCCACGATCATCGCCGCGGCTGCGAACGTCGCCGCGGCGGGACTCACGGAGCGCGCCGGAAGGCCAATCGGTTTCGTGGCCTTCCTCAAGGTGGGCATCCCGGTTACGGTTGTGAGCCTCATCCTCGCCTCCGCGTACGTCGCGTTGAGATACATCGCCCTATAGGAAGGAGCCCGCGCATGCCCGACTCGATCGTCAAGGAAACCATCCGCGAAATCGAGCCGCTTCGGACAGATGACAGCGTGGCAACAGCGGCAAAGCGAGTGATCGAGCTCAGGCTGCCCGGCCTGCCGGCCGTTGACTCGAACGGGAAGTTCGCGGGAATCTTCGGCGAGCGGGAATTCCTCGCCGCGCTCTTTCCCGGCTACATGAACGAGCTTTCTTCCACCGCGATGATCAAGCGCTCGATCGACTACACGATCGACCGACGCGAAGAGTGTGCGACCGAGTCCATCCAGAAATACCTGACCCGCGACCACGTGCTGGTCGAGGACGACTACTCGGACACCCAGCTGGCCGAGCTCTTTCTGCATCACCGCGTGCTCGTGATCCCGATCGCAACCGACGGGAGGGTCCACGCCGTTGTGACTCGCGCCGACTACTTCGAGGCGGTTGCCAGGCGCTTTATGGAACAAGCGGGAAGCTAAGCGTCGGCGACAAGCCCAGCGGCTCCCGCCGGAACGCGCACCAGATCGCGCTCGACGAGAAGCTCGGCCACTTGGACAGCGTTGGTCGCGGCGCCCTTGCGCAGGTTGTCGCCAACGATCCACATGTTGAGAGCGCGGGGATGCGAAGGATCACGCCTGATCCGCCCGACCAAGACCTCGTCTTGACCGGCGACATCGGCCGCCAGCGGATAGACGCCAGCCTCGGGTGAGTCGACGACGACCACCCCGGGCGCCCCTGCCAAGAGCTCGCGGCACTCCTCAGGCGAGAAGTCGCGCGCGGTCTCGACGTTTGCAGAGACCGAATGCCCCGTGACGACCGGAACGCGCGCGCAGGTTGCCGACACACGGAGCTCGTCGGAGCTGACGCCCAGGATCTTCGAGGTCTCAGCCATGACCTTTCGCTCCTCGGTGGTGTAGTCGTCTCCGTCTTTGAACGTCTCGACCTGTGGGATCACGTTGAAGGCAATCGGGTGCGGGTAGACGTGCGCTTCGGGGCGCTCACCGTCGAGCACGGCGCGGGATTGACGCTGAAGCTCGTCGATCGCCTTCTGGCCCGTTCCTGAGACCGACTGGTAGGTGGAGACAACGAGGCGGTCGATCCCAACTTCGCGCTGGATCGGAGCCAGCGCCACCATCATCTGCATCGTCGTGCAATTCGGGTTTGCGACGAGGCCCGCGTGATCCTCGACAGCGTCCGGATTCACCTCAGAGACGACGAGGGGCACATCGGGATGCATCCGCCAAAAGCTCGTGTTGTCCACGACGACCGCGCCGGCCGCGACAATTTTCGGCGCCCACTCTGCCGAGACCGAGCCGCCCGCTGAGCTCAAGACGATGTCGAGCCCTTGGATGGCTTCGTCCGAGATTTCGAGCACCACGATCTGTTCGTCCCCGAACTTCACCCGCCGGCCCGCCGAGCGCTGGGATGCCAGTGGGACGAGCTCTGAGATCGGGAAGTCGCGTTCGGCGAGGACTTGAAGGATCGTCGAGCCAACGGCGCCGGTTGCGCCCAGGACTCCGA
>JALZIJ010000213.1 GCA_030860375.1 Actinomycetota bacterium
GTTTGGGAGATGCCGCCCGCATTGGTGCGCTGGACCATGCCGTTCTGCGAGATGAACAGAAGATCCTGGTGCTCGCGCACGATCATCGCGCCGGCCAGTGCGCCCTTCTTCTCGGTGATCTTGATCGTCAGCACGCCCTTGGTGCCGCGGCCCTTGACCGGATAGTCCGGGACGGGTGTCCGCTTGCCGTAACCGTTCTCGGTCACGACGAACACCTGAGCGTCGTCGCGGGCGACGTCCATCGCCAAGACCCGGTTCGGCTTACCCCCGGCTTTGCCGGCGACGTTCATGCCCCTGACTCCGGCGGTGCCGCGGCCCATCGGCCGAACTGCCGATTCGTTGAAGCGCGAGGCGTTGCCCGACTTCGAGACCATGATGATGTCGTCATCGCCTGAGGTCCGGCGAACCTGTACCAGCTCGTCGTCGTCGCGAATCTTGATGGCGATAATGCCGTCAGCCTTGATCTTCGTGTTGTAAGCGAGGAACTCGGTCTTCTTGATCTGGCCGCCTGCCGTTGCGAACACGAGGAACTTGTCTTCGCGGAAGTCGCGCGTCGGGATGACGGCCATCACCCTTTCGCCCTCGCGAAGCGGCAGCACGTTGACGAGCGCCTGCCCGCGGTGCGTGCGCGAGCCCTCGGGCAGCTCGTAGACCTTCAAGCGGTAGACCTTCCCGCGGTTGGTGAAGAAGAGAAGGAAGTCGTGGGTCGAGCAGATATGGAGGTGCTCGATGTAGTCGTCCTCTTTCAGGTTCATCCCCATCACGCCGATGCCCCCACGGCGCTGCTGGCGATAGGTCGCGAGCGGCAGGCGCTTCGCGTAGCCGGAGTTCGTGAGGGAGACGACCATCTGCTGATCGGCGATCACGTCTTCGATATTGAGGTCGCCTTCGAAATGGGTGATCTCGGTGCGGCGGTCGTCGGCGTACTTTTCCTCGATGCCGTTCAGCTCGTCGACGATGATGCCGTCGATCCGTGACGGGTCGCCGAGAATCGCGCGGAGCTCGGCGATCTTGTCCATCAGCTCGGCGTGCTCGGCGCGAACCTTGTCTGATTCGAGCGCGGTGAGGCGCTGGAGGCGCATGTCCAGGATCGCCTGCGCCTGAATCTCGGTGAGCTCGAAGCGCTCGATGAGCCCTGCCTTCGCCTCGACCGGATCGGCGGAGGCGCGGATGAGCGTGATGACGGCGTCGAGGTTGTCGAGCGCGATCAGGAGGCCCTCGAGGACATGCGCGCGAGCCTCGGCCTGGCGAAGCTCGTACTGCGTGCGGCGAACGATGACGTCGCGCTGGTGATCGACGTAGTGGTGAATCAGCTCCTTAAGGCCCAGCGTGCGCGGCACGCCGTTCACCAGGGCGACCATGTTCATCCCGAACGAGTTCTGCATCGGCGTGTGCTTGTAGAGCTGGTTCAGCACCACCGCCGCGGGGTCGCCACCGCGCTTGAGCTCGATCACGAGTCGCATCCCGGAGCGATCCGACTCGTCGCGAAGGTCGGAGATGCCGGTGATCTTCTTGTCCCGGACCAGATCGGCGATCTTCGTGATCAGACCACCCTCGCCGCCCTTCTTGACCATGTAGGGAAGCTCGGAGACGATGATCGCGTCCTTGCCGCCGCGTAAGGGCTCGACGTGGGCGACCGCCCGGATCCGAACGCTGCCGCGGCCCGATGCGTAGGCATCGCGGATTCCCTGAGCGCTCATCATGCCGCCGCCCGGGAAGTCCGGGCCCTTCACGTACTCCATCAGGCCGGGTAGGTCGATCGAGGGGTTCGCGATATAGGCCTTGGTCGCCTGGATGACCTCGCCGAGGTTGTGCGGCGGGATGTTCGTCGCCATGCCGACGGCGATCCCGGTCGAGCCGTTGACGAGCAGATTCGGGAAGCGGGCGGGCAGAACGAGCGGCTCGGTGGACGTCTCGTCGTAGTTCAGGCCGAAGTCGACGGTGTCCGCGTCGATGTCGCGGAGCATCTCCGTCGCGAGGCGCTCGAGGCGGGCTTCGGTGTTGTGACTGACGAAGCCGTTCGTCAGGAAGGAATGGTCGTCTGAATCGACGCGGAGCGAGTACACGGCTTGAACGCCGGCGTGGGCGACCGACTCCACTTCTGCGTAGAGGTAGTCGGCGTCGTGGGCTTCGCTCATCGCGAGCGCGGCAGGAGCGACGCGCTCGAGCAAGGCTGTCGCTGCCGAGCACTCAAACGTTTGGAGACTTGTACTCGCTATATGTGCACAACCCTCCAAACGTTCGCCGGTCTCCGCCCGCATCGCCACTCGGTCACCCGGCTTGATCTCCTGCAGCAGCTTCCACAACAAGAGCGGCACGCCAGCCATGTCGACTCGACAGAGCACCGGATGGTTGAAGCTGCCAACCAGCTCCTCCCCCGTGGTTGCCCGCATCCGAAGCGTCGGGTGCGCCCCGGAGTGAAAGAGCTTCGAGGCACGAACACGCTGGCCTAGACGATCCAGGACCTCCAGATCGATGTCAGTGTCGGACTCAGGCCTTGCACCCGGCACGATCGCATCGATGCGAGCCGTCCCGTTCGGGGTAGCGATACGCGTATCGCCCGTGACGCAGTACCTCATCGCGGCTGCCGGGTCGTCGTCGATCGAACCGAAGTTGCCTTGGCCGTCGACGAGCGGGCTGCGGAGCGCGAAGTCCTGCGCGAGACGGACGAGCGTGTCGTAGATCGCCGAGTCGCCGTGGGGGTGGTACTTGCCCATCACCTCGCCGACGATGAAGGCGCACTTTCGGTAGCCGCGGTTGGGCTGGAGGCCGAGGTCGTGCATCGCGTAGAGCACGCGGCGATGCACGGGCTTGAGCCCGTCGCGCACGTCCGGGAGCGCCCGACCCACGATCACGCTCATCGCGTAGTCGAGGTAGGAGCTGCGCATCTCCGTCGTCAGCTCGCGATCCTCGATACGGCCCGTCAGGGCATCGAGACCGCCGGTGCCGCCCTCAGACATCTAGGAACTTCACCTCGCCGGCGTGCTTCTCGATGAAGATCTTCCGCGGCTCGACCTTGTCGCCCATCAAGTCGGTGAACACGCGGTCCACCGCCGTCGCGTCCTCGATCGTGACGCGCTGAAGCGTGCGTGTCGCCGGGTCCATCGTCGTCTCGCGGAGCTGGTCCGCGTTCATCTCCCCGAGGCCCTTGAACCGCTGCATGGTCACGCCCTGCTTTGCCAGGTCGACCACGGTGGTTTGCAGCGAGGCAAACGACTCGGCGAGCCGCGTCTTGTCCTTGAGCGCCACGTTGAAAGGCGGGCGGCCGACCTGGCCGAGGAGCTCTGAGTGGACGCTCACGAGCTTGCGGTAGTCATGCGAGTCGAAGAGATCGGCGCTCAGCGTGTAGAAGCGGGCCAGGCCCGTGCGCCGGTGAGTCGCCTTGATGTGGAGCTCGTCGCCGGCCGCTGAGACCAGCTCGGTTTCGAACGGCTCGGCCTCTGGGTCGTCCTCTGAGACGAGCTCCCGCACAGCCGCGAGCGACTCGGCGCCCGCGTCGAGGATCTGCGATTCGGCCAGGAAAGCGAGCAGCTCGCCCCCGTGCATGGCGCGGAGCGCGTCGTACCAGCCTTCGTACTCCTTGAGCTTTCTGTTGAAGCGCTGCCACCGTGCCGCGGTGAGCTTCGTCTCCTTGCCTTCGGCGTCAGCGACGAGATAGCCCTCGAGACGGTCGGCGAGGAGATACTCCTCGAGCTCGGACTCCTTTTCGACGTAGCGGGAGCGGTTGCCCTGCTTGACGCGGTAGAGCGGTGGCTTTGCGATGTAGACGTAGCCGGCGTCGATCAGCTCCGGCATCTGGCGGTAGAGGAATGTGAGCGCGAGGGTGCGGATGTGAGCGCCGTCGACATCGGCGTCCGATGCCAGGATGATCTTGTGGTAGCGGGCGTCGTCGAGGTTGAACTCCTCGTGGACGCCGGTCCCAATCGCCGTGATCATCGCCTGGATCTCGACGTTCGACAAGACCTTGTCGATCCGGCTCTTCTCGACGTTCAGGATCTTGCCTCGAAGAGGCAGCACCGCCTGGGTCGAACGGTCGCGCGCCTGCTTTGCAGAGCCGCCTGCCGAGTCGCCCTCGACGATGAAGATCTCTGCGTCGCGCGGATCCTTGACCGAGCAGTCGGCGAGCTTGCCGGGAAGCGTCGAGTTCTCGAGCACGGACTTGCGCCGCGTGAGATCGCGAGCCTTGCGCGCCGCGTCGCGCGCCCGGGCAGCGTCGACCGACTTGGAGACGATCCGCTTCGCGTCGGTCGGGTTCTCTTCCAGGAACTCGCCAAGCTTTCGGTTGACCGTTTCCTTTACGAGACCCTCGACCGGCGGGTTTCCGAGCTTGGTCTTGGTTTGGCCTTCGAACTGAGGCTCCGCGAGCTTGATCGAGATGACCGCGGTCAAGCCTTCGCGGACGTCCTCGCCGGAGAGGTTCGGATCCTTCTCCTTGAGGAGGCCCTTCTCACGCCCGTAAGCGTTGATCGTTCGAGTCAGAGCGGAGCGAAAGCCGGAAAGATGCGAGCCGCCCTCGTGCGTGTTGATGTTGTTGGCGAAGGTGAAAACGGACTCTTGGTAGGAGGAGTTCCACTGCATCGCGACCTCTACCGCGCCGTCGTCGGAGTCGTGTTCGAAGTACACGGTCTTCGGGTGCAGCGCGTCCTTGTTCTCGTTCAGGTGGTGAACGAAGTCAACGATTCCACCTTCGTAGTGGAATGAATCCTTGCTGCCGCCCGCGCGCTCGTCCTGAAGGTCGATCCGAAGGCCGCGGGTGAGGAAGGCGGTCTCGCGCATCCGCTCGGCGAGGGTCGGGTAGTCGTAGTTGATCTCCTCGAAGACCTCGGGATCGGGCGCGAATGTGATCGTCGTCCCTGTCTCTGAAGACGCCACGCCCTTTTCAAGGTCGCCTTGCGGCTCGCCGCGCGAATAGTCCTGCTCCCACCTATGGCCGTCACGGTGGATTTCCAGATGGAGCTTCTCGGAAAGAGCGTTTACGACTGAGACACCGACGCCGTGGAGGCCGCCCGAGACCTTGTACCCCCCGCCCTCGCCGAACTTGCCGCCGGCGTGGAGCACCGTCAATACGACCTCGGCCGCTGGGCGCTTCTCCTCGGGGTGCTCGTCCACCGGGATGCCGCGGCCGTTGTCGACGACGGTGATCGACTCGTCGGGATGGATGGTGACCGAGATCTGGTCGCAGTGGCCGGCGAGCGCCTCGTCCACAGAGTTGTCGACGACCTCGTAGACAAGGTGGTGGAGGCCGCGGGGGCCGGTCGAGCCGATGTACATGCCGGGGCGCTTGCGCACCGGATCGAGCCCACGGAGAACCGTGATCTCGCCTGATGTGTAATCGCCACCCTTGGCGGTACCGTTCTTCTCTACGTCAGCCTCGCCGGCGCTTGTTGCTTTTGCCACTTGGACCTTTCGGATTGCCTCGCGGGACGATCCCGGCCGCCGCAGGCGACTCTAGAGCCGCTCTCGGACGGGGCCGTGCCCCGCGGATCAGGTTCACATAAGGATACCAGCCTGACGGGTCGTTATCACCTTCGAAACGCAACAAAAGACCTGCAAATAAGCATAAATCTGTGTCTGCGGTCAGCCGGGATCGCGCCGAGCCGCGTCGGCAGTGAACCGGAGGCCTCGGACGCCCTCTGAGAACGGGCTCGAATCGAGCCTCTCCCCCAGCCTTGCGACGAGGTGCGGGCTCATCAGATCGAGCTCCTGGGCCCACGTCGCGGAGCGGCACGCGACCGTCACCACCCCGTCTCGCTCCGCGACAGGGTCACCCTGCGCGGCCGCGAGATCGCCCGCAACTTCGGGCCAGGCCTCCTGGACGGCGGCGAGAAGCGTCTGCGGCGCGACCTCGGCCCGAACAGCCTCGAGCGCTGCGGCGAGCGAGTGCGGACCGGCGCCTTCGCTCCCTCGCGGGACCGGTCCACTCCGGCCGCGGCGACGGCGATCGCGGGTGCTCATGCCGCCTCTGATGCGCCGTCGACGCCCCGGATCGCGGCGCCTCCGCGAACCGCCAGCTCGAGCCGCTCGCACGAAGCCGGAAGATGCGAGCTCTCGGTCGCGGTCACCAATGCTTGTCCGCCGCCCTTCGCAAGCCGCTCGCACAAGAGCTCGCGGCGCCCGGGATCGAGCTCCGACGTCACGTCGTCGAGGAGCATCAGGGGTGGTTGGGAGCGCTCTTCCAACAGGGCGTCGCGCTCAGCGAAAAGGAGCGCCAGGAGCGCGCTGCGCTGCTGACCCTGGGAGGCGTAGCGCCGAGTCGCCCTGCCCTGAAGCGTGATCGCGACCTCGTCGAGGTGCGGCCCGTGCCCTGAGAAGCCGCGGCTCACGTCCGAGCTCCGGCGCTCGGCCAACTCCTCGCGGAGCTCGGCAGCGCTCGATGCCTTGCTCCGCGGCGCGTAGCGGATCGCTGAGTCGGCGATCCCGAGCTCAACCGCGATGGCCTCAAAGAGCGGGGCCAGCGTCGCGACGGCATCGCTTCGCGTCTTCATTAACTCGGCGCCCGCCTCCGACAGCTCCACGTCCCACGCATCGAGCGATTCGTCGCCGGCCACCCCGGAACGAATCCGGGCGATCAGGGCGTTTCGCTGTCCCAGCGCCCGCGCGTACCGGCGGCGCGCCTCGGAGCGGGCTGGGCGAAGCGCCGCGACGAATCCGTCCAGATGCGATCGCCGCGCGGCGGGTGGTCCCTTGACGAGTGCAAGGCGATCCGGCATGAAGACTGCGAGCGAAGGTCGGAGGGAGGCGGCGTCCGGCGCGGGCGAGCCGTTGACGAGATGTCGGCGACCTTCTTCTCGATCGACCGCACAAAGGAACTCACGGCGCTCGCCCAGGGCCTCGACCACCACCTCAGCGCGGGAAAGCGCCTCGCCGAAGGCGATCGTCTCGCGGTCGTTGCGGGTCCGGCAGGACCGACCGGCCAAGCCCATGTAGAGCGCTTCGAGGAGGTTCGTCTTGCCGGCGCCGTTCTCACCGTGGAACAAGGTGACCCCGTCCGCGAGCTCAAGCTCGACCGGCGCCAGGTTGCGAAAGCCGAGGGTTGAAAGCGAGACAACCCTCATGCGCGGTCTACCTAGACGTTGAGCCTGATGGGCATGACGAGGTAGGAGAAGTCCTCGGTACCAACCGGCCGCAGGAGGCCGGGACGAAGCGGCGATGAGATCTGAACCGCGATCTCGTCCCCTTCCACCGTCTCGATCCCCTCGATCAGGAACTGCGGGTTGAAGGCGATCTCGAGCGGCTCCCCCGAGTATGGCGCGGGCATTCCCTCGGTTGCATCGCCGATGTCGGGCGTCTCGGCCGCCACGGTCAGCTCCCCTTCGGCGAACGCAAACCGGAGCGGCGCGTTCCGTTGCGCGAGTTGCGAAACGCGGCGGGCGACCTCGAGAAGTTCCTCGCGAGGCAGACGCACCTCGTGGTCGAACGTCTCGGGAATGAGCTGCCGCCAACTCGGGAATTGGCCCTCGATGAGGCGCGAGGAGAGCGCGACGTTGTCGAGCGAAAAGACGACCTGGTTTCGGGAGAGCGAGATCTCAACGCTGTCCGAGGAGCCGTTGGCGATCAGGCGTGCGAGCTCGCGAAGGGCCCGAGCCGGCACGTTTGCATCGATTGGCTGGGCCAGTGAGGTCTCCAGCTTGGTGTGCTTGACGCTCAGGCGATACGAATCCGTCGCGACCATCGTCAGTGAGTCGCCCTCGGCCTGCACGAGCACCCCGGTCAGGATCGGGCGGACCTCATCGCGCGACGCTGCGCGGGCCACGCGGTCGATGGTCTCGGCCAGGGGCCCTGCGGGAAGCGTCGCTGCGTCTCCTTCGACCTCGGGAAGGCGAGGAAAGTCCTCGGCGGGAAGCGTGCGGAAGTGAAAACGAGCATCGCCCGCGGTGAGCTCGACGTCGCGCTGCTCCGTGCGCTGTTCGAGCGTTACCTCACCAGGCGGCAAGCTGCGCGCGACATCGGCAAGAAGGCGTCCCGGGAGAAGCACAGTTCCCTCCCGCTCGACGGTTACGTCATCGAGGGTGAGCGAGATACCCATCTCCATGTCGGTTGCACGTAACAGGAGGTTGTCAGAGGAGGCGTTGAACAAGACGCCGCCAAGAGAAGGAAGAGTCGAGCGCGAGGAGACTGCGCGGCCGGCGTGGCCGAGTGCTGTGACAAAGGATTCGCGGGGAGCTGTGAGTTTCATCGGAAGGTGTCTTTCATGGATCTCAGCATTCTTTCTATGTGATCAGATGTATCAGGGGCGTGGAGAACGGTGGAAAGATCGTGTCAAGTCAGCACCGATGCGCAAGTGACATGTTGATCACAACTGTGGACGGGACTCCGGATTGTTGGGTCCACTGCCTTCTGGGCCCTCTGGCGCCCGCCTTTCCCCAAGCATTGTGCGGACGGTGTTGATATCTCCAGCGGTGTCGGATCCGGGGTCGTTTCTCTGGTCCACCGCGCGAATCGCGTGAATCACTGTCGAATGGTCGCGGTTGAACTCGCGGGCGATCTGGACGAGGGAGAGGGGCGTGAGGTCGCGGGTCAGAAACATGGCGAGGTGGCGGGCCCGCGCGATTACGGGAGTGCGTTTGGCTGAGATGAGGTCAGCGTGAGAGATACCTGCCACGGAAGCGACGGCCTCTTGGATGGCGGCGACGCTCGGCGCCACCAAGGAGCCTGCGGGAGGCACTGCCGAGGCGTGGGTCGGAAGAGCGTGATCTACAGCGCCCGAAGCGAGTGGCTCACCGAAAACCGAAGAGACCGCTAGGACACGCGTGAGGGCGCCCTCAAGCCGGCGCACGTTGCCAGGCGCTCGATTTGCGATCTCGCGAAGTACTTCGGGCTCGGGGAGTTGATCGATCGCGTCAGAGGCAAACCGCCAAAGGAGGGCGATACGAGTGCGGATGTCCGGTGCCTCGATCTCGACCGTGAGGCCCCACGCGAAACGGTCGCGAAGTCGCTCTTCGAGCGCAGCGAGCGCGGTAGGCGGGCGGTCGCTCGACATGACGATCTGCTTGCCGGCGGCGAACAGGGTGTTGAAGGTATGGACGAATTCTTCCTCCGTTCGCTCCTTACCCTCGAGAAATTGGATGTCGTCGATGAGGAGCGCGTCGAGCCCGCGGTAGCGCTGCTTGAAACGTTCGGGGCCCTGCGTTCTCAGTGCGGTCACGAACTCGCTGGTGAAGCGCTCGGCCGTTGTGTAGTGGACGGTGAGCTCGGGATGCTGCGTTGCCAAGTACCCCGCGATCGCACCCATGAGGTGGGTTTTCCCGAGGCCGGGCGGTCCGTGCAGGAAGAGTGGGTTATAAGCCTCGCCCGGGGCTTCGGCGACCGCCAGAGCTGCGGCGTGGGCAAAGCGGTTTTGGGGCCCGATGACGAATCGCTCGAAGTCGTGGGTGGGGTCCATCGGCACCGGCTCCGCGATGCGCTTCGACTCAGCCCCGGCGCTCGGCGTGGTAGGCGGCTCGACAAGCGAGATCCGCTGGAGTCCCGGCGCCAGGCGGGCCAGCGACTCCTCAAGCGGGGCGAGGTAGCGCCGCTCGACCCAGGTGCGAACCCGCGCAGGTCCGGTCAGATACATGGTCTCGGACTGGGAGCCAATAGCACGCAAGGGCTCGATCCATAAGTCGAAGGTTGCAGCCGGCAGGGAGCGCTCGAGCTCTGCCCGGACAGCACTCCAGGCGCTGCGGAAGTCCGGATTGTCGCTCGATGGGGGCACGCGAGCGACCATAACGACGCCTGGGCAAGCGCTTGCCGACCACTTCGCAAATCGCGGGGAAAAGCGGCGCGATCCGCACTCGACCACGCCCCGGTGCGGGAAGACGGTGTCTCTATACTGCCCGTCGCCCGCCTGAAGGCGATTTTTTGCCCTCAGGCCCGCGGGGCCTCCTTACAGACCATGAAGCGCACCTGGCAGCCAAAGAAGCGTAAGCGCGCGAAGACCCACGGGTTTCGCGGGCGTATGCGCACGCGCTCGGGTCGCGACGTGATCAGGCGCCGGCGGGCAAAGGGCCGCAAGCGCCTCACACCGTAGTGATGGCGAGTGATCGCAAGCGGGGGCGCCTCTCGCGAAGCGGCGATTTCGACCGCGTCTACCGTGAGGGACGCTCGCACTCGAACCGGTTCTTCGTTCTCTACGCGTTCCCACGCGAAAGCGAGGGCGAGGACGAAGGGAACGACGCGCCGGACATCGGCGAAAACAGCCTGCGCCTGGGCCTTTCTGTGTCCCGCAAGGTTGGGGGGGCAGTGGAGCGCACCGCGGTCAAGCGAGCGATTCGCGAGGCGTTCTGGGCCCTTGCCGACGGCCTCCCCTTCGAGTTCGACTTCGTGATCGTGGCGCGCCACGACGCCGCAGGGCTCGTCGAGCGTGAAGGAACCGCCGGCGCCGAGGCCGCACTCCGCGAGCTCTTGGCCCAGGCAGGAATCGAGCGGGCGTAACACGTGAAACGCGCTTGGGACAGATTCCGGGTGGCTCTCGTCACCACTTTCTTGGCCCCGATCCGCTTCTATCAGCGCTTCATCTCACCCGGCCTGCCCCGCCGCTGCAAGTACGAACCCACGTGCTCGGCATACGCGGTCAGCGCCGTGCGTGAGCTGGGCGTGGTCCGGGGCTCGGTCGTGGCGGCTTGGCGCGTCCTTCGCTGCAATCCGTGGAGCCACGGCGGCTGGGATCCCGTCTCGGAGCGCAAGCTCTTCCCGACGCATGATTGTGCGGACGGCGCACATGCCGAGCAGGTTGAGAGTTCCACATGATCGTCGCCAACATCCTCCAGCCCCTGATCGACCTCGCCGAGGCGGTGATCGTCTTCTTCCACGACTCCGCCGGTTTTGGCTGGGGCGCGGCGATCGTGGCGCTCACCTTCGCGACGCGCCTCGTAATCCTGCCGCTCTCGGTATCCCAGATCCGCTCGATGCGGGCGCTCCAGGCGTATTCGCCGCAGATCAAGGCGCTCCAGGAGCGCTACAAGGACGACAAGCAGCGCCAGCAGCGCGAGATGATCGCGTTCTACCAGGCGAACAAGATCAACCCGTTCGCCTCCTGCCTCCCGCTTCTCCTCCAGCTGCCGGTCTTCCTTGCGCTCTATCAGCTCCTGAACGGAGAAGGCTTCAAGCAACAGATCTCGCCCGAAGGGAATCCTGCGCAGTTTCTCTTCATCGGCGATCTGGCCGAGAAGGAAACCGGTGCCGCGCTCGTCACCCTGATCATCCTCTTTATCGTGACCCAGCTGGGCGCGAGCCTCGTCATGGCCTCTCGCGCCGACAAGAACCAGCGGGTGATCATGTTCGTCCTGCCGTTTGTTTTCGCCCCGTTCGTGATCGGCTTCCCGGCCGGACTTGCCGTGTACTGGATCTCGACCAACGTCTGGACGCTCGGACAGCAGTCAGTCGTCCGGTTCTTCTTTCCACCGCCTCCAGTTCCGACGGTCGAGGAGGTAAAGGCCGCCAATCCGCCTCCGCCTCCGCCTCGGAAGAAGAAGAAGCGGCGCTAGCGGCGGAGGGTCGGCGATGGCCGGCTCGGGACGGCGGGTCGGGCAGTCCACTCCCGGGGGCCGGGCTTCCAGCCCTCTGAGCAACGGCCGGGCATCCATGCCCTGCTCAAGCCCCCGATGAGCGGTCAGCCCGACCCGCCGTCTGCGTTTTAGGCTCGGGATGAGCGGGCACGCCCGAGCTCACCGTCAGCGCCTGCTGTTCTCGCTCGGTAGAGTCGCGGTCGTGGCTACGGAGGCATTGCCGGATGCGCCGGCGGATATTGTGCGCGAGATCCTCGAGCGGGTCGTCCAGACGCTTGATGTCGAGGCGACCGTCGACGTTGAGGAGTCCGAGCGGCAGATCACGGGCTTGATCAACGGCGAGGACGTCGGCCGCCTCATCGGACGTCGCGGCCAGACGATCGACGCCGTGCAATTCATTTGCTACCGGGCAGCGCAGCGGAACTCCACGGACCGAAAGCGCGTCATCGTCGATGCCGGCGGTTACCGCGAGCGTCGGCGCGAGCAGCTCGAAGACCAGGCGGAGCGCGCCGCCGCCCGCGCGGTTGAGGCGGGCAAGGAGATCGAGCTCGAGCCGATGACGCCTTCCGAGCGGAAGGTAGTCCACGATTTCCTCGCCGAGCGCTCAGGCATCGAGACGTTCTCCGAAGGCGACGAGCCGGACCGCTGCGTAATCGTCGCCCCGCTCGTCGAGTCGACCGACGACGCCTGATCCGCTCCACTCCGGCCTCGACCCCGAGGCCCGCATAAAGCTCGAGCGTGTGCTCGAGCTCCTCGCTGCCGACCACCGCTCGCTTAGCTCCGTTACGGACCCAGCCGAGGCGTGGCGCGCTCACGTTGCCGACTCGATGACGGGGCTTGAGGTGTCCGCGCTCGCCCGGGCTGAGACGATTGCCGACCTCGGCGCGGGTGCCGGCTTCCCGGGCCTCGTCCTGGCACTCGCTCTCCCGGGCACCACGGTCGACTTGATCGAGTCCGTCGGCCGAAAGTGCGAGTTCATGCGCGAGGCGATCAGTGCGGCCCGGATTCCGAACGCCCGGGTCGTCAACTGCCGCTCCGAAGAGCACGCGGCCCCGAGAGCCGATGGCCGCGAGGCCTATGACGCAGTCACCGCGCGCGCTGTGGCCCGACTCGCGACGCTCGCCGAGCTGGCCTCGCCCCTCCTGCGCGAAGGTGGCGCTCTCGTCGCCTGGAAGGGCCGCCGCGACGCTGACGAGGAAGCCGAGCTCGAGCGAGCCGGTAAGGCGACCGCGATGGCGTGGGAGGCAGTGATCGAGGTGGGGGAGAGAGCTGGTTACGAGCACCGGCATCTCCACGTGATCCGCAAGCGGGGGGCGACCCCTGAGCGCCTGCCCCGTCGGCCGGGTGTGGCGAAGAAGCGCCCCCCCGGCGGGTAGCCGACCCCAGCGCTACGCTCGCCGCGTATGGGTGCCGTGTACGCGATCGCAAATCAGAAGGGCGGTGTGGGCAAGACCACGACCGCGGTGAATGTCGCCGCCTGCGTCGCCAGCGAGGGCAACCAGGTGCTCCTGGTGGATCTCGATCAGCAGGCGAACGCGACGGTCGCGCTCGGCCTCGATCGGGACACCGAGCCGTCCTCATACCACTGCCTCGTCGGTGAGAGCTCGGTGGCCGAAGCCGCCCGTCCAGCCGGCCCCGACAACCTCTGGGTCGTCCCGGCAAACCGCGATCTCGCGGGTGCATCGGTCGAGCTTCCCCGCCTCGAGCGGATGGAGACCCGCCTTCGTGAAGGCCTCGGGCCGGTGCGCGAGCGATTCGCCCTCACGCTCCTCGACTGCCCACCCTCGCTTGGGCCTGTGACCGTGAACGCGTTAGTCGCCGCGGACCGCGTGCTTGTGCCGGTCCAGGCCGAATATCTGGCACTCGAAGGGCTCGTCCAGTTCCTCGAGACGCTCGATCTCGTCCGCGCCCAACTCAACCCGAGCCTGGTTCTGACCGGCGTTGTCATCACCATGCACGACGAAAGGACCCGTCTTGCGAACGATGTCGAGGCCGAATTGAGACAGCATCTACATGAACTGGTGTTCGACACGGTTATTCCGCGGAGCGTGCGGATTGCCGAGGCGCCAAGCTTCGGCGTGCCGGTGACCCAGCACGCGCCGGGCTCGCGAGGGTCTGACGCCTACAGCGATCTGGCCCGCGAGCTGGCCTTACGCGAGCAGGCCGACCGGGTGCGGGTCGAGCGCGGAGAGGCCGGGCTGACCGGGCCGGTCATGGAAGTCGGCGCATGAGCTCACAGAACCGCCGCGGTATGGGCCGTGGGCTTGCGGCGATCCTGCCCCAACCGGGCGAGGTGACCGAGCCGGCACTCAGGCATGTGCCGCCGGCACTGATCCTGCCGAATCCCTTGCAGCCCCGACGGCGCTTCGACGCCGAGTCGATCTCATCCCTCGCGGAGTCCCTTCGCACCGCGGGCCTTATCCAACCGCTGATCGTTCGTCCCCTGACCGACGGCCGCTACGAAATCATCGCGGGCGAGCGGCGCTGGCGGGCGGCTCGCGAGGCGGGCCTCGAAACGATCCCGGTGCTGCTTCGCGACGAGGACGAGGGCAAGCGCATGGAGATGGCGCTGATCGAGAACGTGGCGCGCGAGCAGCTGAATCCCGTCGACGAAGCGCGTGCCTGCGCGACGCTCATCGAGGATCTCGGCCTGACCAAGGAGGAGCTGGGGCGCCGCCTCGGCCGGAGCCGCGCCGCACTGTCCAACCTGATCCGCATCCTCGACCTGCCCGACGAGGCGCTCGAGTTGCTCGAGGCAGGCGCGCTCTCAGAAGGGCACGGCCGTGCGATCCTGATCGCGAAGTCCGCCGACGAGCGCCGCCAACTTGCCCGCGATGCTGCGAGCTCGGGCTGGTCCGTGCGCGAGACGGAGCGGCGAGCGGCGGGGGATGGCTCGGGGCGCCCCAAGCTCCGGGCGGTGCCGGACGCTGATGTCGTCGATGCGCTTCGCCGCGCCGAGGATGCGCTCGAGACGGCGCTCGGCCGGGGAGTACGGGTGCGCGCTGCCGGCAAGGGCGGCGCGATTCGGGTGGAGCTTCGCTTCGACGACATCGACGAGCTCCTGGCCTACGCCGAAGACCAGGCGCACACCGCGACGTGATCTATTAGCCGCCGGCGGCTACGGCCCCAGGCGCTCGATCTGCCAGCCGTCGTCCGTGCGCCGATAGGCGAAACGGTCGTGGAGACGCCCGACCTGGCCCTGCCAGAACTCGACGATCTCGTGCCGCACGACGTACCCGCCCCAGTGCTGCGGTCGCGGGACCTCGCCGTCCTGACCGAACCTCTCCTTGACTTCATTGAGGCGTGAGTCGAGCTCGGCGCGATCTCGGAGCGAGCGGCTCTGCGGCGACGCCCAAGCGCCGAGCTGTGAGTCGCGAGGCCTGGACGCGAAGTACTCATCGGACGCCTCGGCGCCCAGCCGCTCGACCTGGCCGCGGACGCGTACCTGCCGATCGAGCTCTCGCCAGTAGACGATCAGCGCTGCCTGCCCTGCGCCGTCGAGCTGCGCCGCCTTCGCCGACTCGTAGTTCGTGAAGAATCGAAAGCCGCCGTCTCCGAAGCCCTTCAAGAGAACCATGCGGGCATCCGGCCGATCGTCGTGGTCGATGGTCGAAAGCGTCATCGCATCGCGAAGCGGTACGTCTGACGCGTCCTCCCACCAGGCCGAGAACTGGGCGATGGGATCCCCGGCCAGATCTTCGCGGTCAAGGCTCGGCAGGTCGGGTCGGCGCGGGCTCACTACGCCCGAGGCTACCCATGCAGCCGTGAGGGGCTTTGCCCCGAAAGCAGCGTGTGCCGGTGGGTGGTATGTCACCTACAATGCTCGGCCCAAACCGTATCCCGGGCGATTAGCTCAGTCGGTTAGAGCGCGTCTCTGATAAGGACGAGGTCCCTGGTTCGAATCCAGGATCGCCCATATAGGTTAGGTCCGGACTTTCACCCCGCTGCCATGGCA
>JALZIJ010000231.1 GCA_030860375.1 Actinomycetota bacterium
CCGGCGACCCCGATGCGGTGCTTCGAGCGAATCCTGAGGTCTGGGACGAGATCGCGAGCGACGTGCGGGCGGGAATGGCCGCCTATCGCGCAGGCCGCCTTTCGATCCGCCACAACCTTCACCTCGGCGTCGGTTTCCTCGCTGCGACGAGCGGCGACACCGATCCGAAGCGCCTTCGCTTCGAGCGCATGCACACCGCAAACCACGATCTCTCGATCTTGAGCGCGGGCGAGGGCATCCCGCTCGTCTGCATCCACGGCCTTGGCGGAACGAAGAGCTCATTCCTCCCCACCGTCTCCGCGCTGGCACCCGAGGGCTTTCGCGTCATATCGATGGACCTTCCCGGCTTCGGCGATTCTCACAAGCCGCGCTCGGGCCGCTACGACTCCGTTTGGTTTGCTCGGAGCGTCATCGAGCTCTTGGACGAGCTCGGGATCGAGCGCGCGAACCTCGTCGGCAACAGCATGGGCGGACGCGTCGCGATCGAGACGGGCCTTCTGCATCCCGACCGAGTGGAGCGAATGGTCCTCCTCTCCCCTGCTGTCGCGTGGCTTCGCGACCGGCAGTTCACCTGGCTCTTGAAGCTTCCGCTCCCTCAGCTCGGCTTCCTCCAGCCCACGCCCCGCTGGGCGGTCGAGCCGATCGTGCGAAAGCTCGTACCCGGAGCCACGGAGGGTTGGACCGCCGCAGGCGTGGACGAGTTTCTGCGCGCCTATCTCACGCCGAACGGCCGTTACGCCTTCTACGAGTCGGCGAGATCCATATACATGGACGAACCGCACGGCGACGACGGCTTCTGGGCGCGCCTCGGCCAGATGTCGCCGGAGACCATGTTCGTCTGGGGTCGCCACGACGTGCTGATCCCGATTTCGTTCATGCGCCACGTCGTACAAGCGCTTCCTGCCGCGAAGCACGTCGAGCTCAACTGCGGTCATGTTCCGCAGGTCGAGCTGCCGGGACCGACCCATCGCGCGATCGCCTCGTTCTTGCGTTCCCCAACCTGAGCTGGACCTCGCCCGGCCCCGAGCCCGCTCTACCGGCTGTCGGCTTCGCGCTCCGCCCGCTCGCGCTCCGCGAGCTTTTCTTTCAGGTAGGCGGCCTTGTCACGGCGGCGCGTGTGCTGGTCGGCCTCCTCTGGGAGCTCTGATCGTTCGAGAAGCTTGTGCTCGCGCGTCTCGAGCGACTCCTGCTCCTCCCTGAGCTTGTGGGTCTGGGTTGAGTCGTCGTCGGCATCCATGGCGTGCACTATGCCCGAGCCGACGGCACCAGGCGCAGGCGGCCGGGAAGAAACGGCACCACTCCCCGCTTGAGGTACTCCGCCCCGCCGGCGACGATTGCCCTGCGGATTGCGACGGGCGGCAGCGGCTTGAACCCGTACTCCTCGCGAATGCGGTCCGGCAGGAGAGCGATGGTCGTGAAATTGACCGCCTCGACCAGCGGCCGGAGGGCGATCGGAACCGGCGGCTCCAGGACGATCTCGCGCGCATGATCGCGCGCCCACTCGTTGACGTGGAGGCGGTCGCCCTCGAGCATGTCGCGGCGGTAGGCGTCAAGGTCGGCGAGGGTGTCAGGCATGTCTTCGCGCTCCAAGCCGAAGAGGCTGCCGGCGACCTTGTAGTCCTCCCAGAAGGCCGCCTCCTCGGATCGCGAGATCGAGCCGACGTACTTGCGATAGACGACGAGAGCTGAGTCAACCAGGGTGAAGAGGACCCAGAGGAGAAGCTCGGGATCGCCCGCGCGATAAGGCGTGCCCGCGGGATACGGCCCGACCGTCTCAGCGATCTCGCCCTTGACCCGGTTGTGCATGGCGCGGACTCTCCGGGTGACGCGGTCAGCGTCTGCGCGCGTGCCGAACGTGATGGTGTCCATGATCTCGGCGGTGCGGGCGAGCCTGTCGTAGGGCTCGTCCAGTGCGCTCGAGTGGGCAAGGAGGCCGGCGACTGCCAAGGGATGCGCAGCCTGCATCAGCAGCGCCCGAGGGCCCGAGATCGCGACCGCCCGCTCGCGGTGGATCCGCCGAATCATCGAGTCGTCCGTAAAGAGCGCGCCGTTCATGCTCACCTCTCAAGGGTGGCAGACCCATGCCCCGGCGTAACCAAACGGGGCGATCAGCCCGTCTTCGCAGGCAGCGTGAGCGTCTCCGACTTCGGGACGCCGTCGGAGAGCTCGCGCTCGCGCTCGATCTCGGCGTTCAGCTCAGCACCAAACATAAGCGCGACGTTGGTCAGCCATAGCCAGGCAACGAGAATGATCGCGCCTGCGAACGCTCCGTAGATCGCGCCCACGTCGGCGATCTTCGACACGTAAAGCGACAAGAGGAGGGAGACGCCGAACCATGCCGCGACTCCGACCGCCGCTCCGGGCGTGATCCAGCGAAAGGCGCGATGCTCGACGTCGGGCACGAAGTAATAGATAAAGCTGAAAATGAGCATCGCGGCGGCGACTGCCCCCGGCCAGCGAACCACGCTCCAAACGTCGGCGCCGGTCGAGCCCAAGCCGATGAACCCGAAGATGTCCTCGGCGAAGGCGCCCCCGAGGAAGATCATCACAAAGCTCGCGAGGATGAGGCCCAGGAGGACAAAGGTGAGCACGATGTCGTTGGCCTTGCGCCTGAGGAAGCTCCGGCCGTGCTCGATCTCAAACGCGACGTTCAGCGCGCGCCTTGCAGCCTCCAGCGCGCCGGTCGTTCCATACAGCGCGAGGACGACGCTGACGATCACGGCTGCGATCGCCGTGTTTCGGCTCAAGAAGGCTTCGCGAAGCGAGGCGTCCACTGAGTCGATCGCGGTCTGCGGGATTACGTCGCGCAGGTAGCCGATGATCGCGTCGTACGTCTCGGGATATTGCCCGACCACTCCGAGTAGCGAGGCAGACAGCAGTGCCACCGGAAAAAGCGACATCAAGCAGTAGTAGGTGAGCGCCGCCGCATGGTGCGTCATCTGGTCGTCGTAGAAGGCGAGGCCAGTGCGCTTCATGACTGCCCAGACGTGGCGCATGGG
>JALZIJ010000097.1 GCA_030860375.1 Actinomycetota bacterium
CATCAGGTCGGATTCGAGTATGAACCGCGCGGTGGGCTGCTCGAGCAACTCGGGAAGACCGCCTTGTGGAAGCGTGAATGCCTCGGCGGGAAATCCTCGGATCGGCTCGGTCAGTGCCTCGGTAAGAGTGCGTTGGGTTCCGGACCGCGCCAGCATCTGCAGGGCGTCGAGCACGTTGCTCTTTCCTGCTGCGTTGGGGCCAGCCAGAACCACCAGCCTCGGGAGCTCGAGCTCGACGTCCACGAGGGACTTGAAGCCCTTGATCGCTATCCGGCGGAGCATCGCTCCATTATTAGGGGAATGGCAGGCAGCTGGGAGCGGATGTCGGCTCGGCGGCGTAGTCGTCTCGCTTGCCCCGAGGGCGATCGTAACCAGCCAGAGCGTCTCGCCCTCCAGTCCGGTGCCCCCGCGAACCGCGAACCGCCTATCGCTCGCGCCGCCCCCGCCGCGAAAACGCCGCCGCCCGCGCATACAGCTTGTACAGCTTGAAGCCCTTCGCGAACGAGCGCTTGCAGGCCCGGTCGAACAGGTCGTAGGCCTGGCGGTCGTCGAGGGTCCGTCCGGTGGCTCCGCCCTCGCCGCCCACCGGGCGGCCCAGCACCTGGCGGATCTCGCGGACGGGTGCCGAGGCGCTGGCGCAGCGTCGCCTTGTCCCAGTCGCGGCAGTTCGCCAGGCGCACCGGCGTCCCGATACGCTCGCCGCCGCCCCCGGGCGACGGGGCGCCGTTCTGGGACGAGCCCGAGGAGCAGCCCGCCAGCACAAAACCAGCGCCAGAGTCAGCGCCGGCCGAAAACAGCGCGCTACTGAGGCTCCCGCGGCGTCTTGAACCACGGGCAGCTCTGCCTGTTGCCCGCGGTGAAGTCGCTTATCGGGATCTAGGTCGCCTAACTGTCGTTTCGTCGCGGACCCGCCCCGAACAGCCGCGTGCGGGCGGCCCGACGTCTCTGCTGCACGACTTCTGCTGGATCAAGGTCGGCTACTTCAGCGATCGTGTTCTCCTTCAGCCCATGGCCGTCCGATAGCGCGTCGATTAGCTCGCCTGTGTCGTGCGAGCCGCTGACCGTCTCGCTTATCGCCTCGGAGCGGCGAAAGGCCTCGCGCGCGGGTTGCATCGCTCCTGCGAAGTCGCGAGTAGTGGCAAACCGGCGATCCGGCTCCTTGCTCAACGCGCGTTGCACGGCCGCGCAGACCAAGGGGGACATGCCTGGGGCGCACTCGGCCAAGAGAGCGGGATCGGCAGCCAGGTGTGCCTCGCGAACGTCGACTGCCTCACCTTCGAACGGCCGGCGCCCACTCAGCAGCTCGAACGCGAGGCAGCCGAGCGAATACTGGTCGGACGCGGGCGACGCCGGCTTCCACCCGCATACCTCGGGAGCCATATAGGCGGGGGTGCCGACCGGACCCCCGGCCGTGACCGATGCAGTGTCGTCAAGCGCCTTGGCGATCCCGAAGTCGGTGAGAAAGCCGTGCTCATCCGCCTCGCCTGACGCCCAGACAAGGACGTTCTGCGGCTTGACGTCCCGGTGCACCATCCCGGCTTGGTGGATGGAGTGCAGGGCATTGGCCAGCTGTCCGAGTAGACGTAGGGCCCGCGCCTCGGGCAAGGGCCCCTCCGCCTCGAGCACCCCACCGAGGTCCGGGCCGTCGACTAGCCGCATGACGATGTAGAAGTGCTTCCCGTCGTAACCAGCGTCGTAGACGGGCACCACGTGAGGGTGCTCGATTCGAACGGCGCTCTCGATCTCGCGTTGGAAGCGCTTCCGAGCGCCCGAGTCGTTGAATAGACCGGGCGGCAGAAGCTTGAGCGCGACCTCACGGTTCAGCGCCATGTCACGAGCGACGTACACCACGCCCATGCCGCCCTTGCCGAGCGGTCGCTCGATGCGGTACTGCTCGAGCTCGGTACCGACGAGAGGGTCTTCTCCCACTCTCGTGAGCCCTAACGCGGTGTCTCTGAGTCAGCGCGTCTCATGGCACGCAGCTCGCCGAGCAACGCCTTCTTGATGCGCGGACCGGCGTGGTCGAAGCCGAGAATGCGAGCCACCTGTACGAGCAGCCGGTCGTCCTCGGCACCGGGGCTGGCCTCCCTCAAATGGGAGAACGCGAGTCGAATCTCCTCTGGCGGCACGTGACCGATTTCCCGGCGTGTCCGGTCGTCGTCCGGGGCTGGCGTGCGAACCTCGCTCACCACCTGGTCTGGACGCCACAGAAAACCGCGCCGGACCTCGAGGGCTCCGCGGCGCTTGGCCTGATTGACCGACTGCTTGACCGCCTGCACGATCCGGTGGCCCGCCCGTTCCAGGCCGTAGGCCTCCCGCAGGCGGCGGACCGCGTAGTCAAGATGAACCGGCGCCTCCGTCTCGATCAGCTGCTCGAGCAGCTGGGTCTGCGCCGAGCGATTGATGGATTCGTGAAAGTCGTAGTAACTGCTCTCGCGATGGAGCTCTACGCGTTCGTAGTACTTGACCCATGGCAGCTCGACAGCGTCGAAGGAGTCGCGAAGCCCATCCACTGAGCGCTCCACACGCTCACGCTCCTCAACGATGGCGGACGACTCCAGCTCCAGCGATGGGAGGAAGGCCGTCGTGCTTGCTGCCGCCTCGATCGCCTCGGTCAAGCGTTCGATCTCAACCCGGCGGTTCCTCACCCAATCAAGCGACCAGATCCGGTGGATCCGCCAGCCCAGGCCAGCGAGTACCTGCTGGCGCAGCCGCTCCCGATCACGCGAGGTGGGCGTGGCTCGGTAGGAGTCCCCATCGCATTCGATGCCAAGACAGAAGCGGCCGTGTTCGCTCGGATGGCGCACCGCTATGTCGATCCGAAAGGCCCCGACACCGACCCTTGGCACAGCTCGATAGCCAAGTGCCTCCACCGCTCGCGCCACCTCTTCCTCGAGCGGCGAGGAATATCCGATCTCTTCGTGGTCGGCTTCGCCGAGTGGCACCTTGGCTTCCTGCTCAGCGAACTGAACGTAGTCACGCAAGAGGCGTGCGCCCTGGCTCGACGCACCGGTGAGGCCAAAGTCCCCCGAGCGAACCGAGGAGACCAGCTCAACCTTCTCTCGGGCCCGCGTGATGGCGACGTTGAGTCGACGTCGCCCCCCCTGCTTGTTGAGCGGCCCGAAGTTCATCGTGAATCTGCCCTCAGGGTCAGGCCCGTAGCCGACGCTGAAGATAATTACGTCGCGCTCGTCCCCCTGTACGGACTCGAGGTGCTTCACGAGGTTGTCCCGTAGCTCGTAGAACTTGACGGCGGTCCCTCCTGCC
>JALZIJ010000243.1 GCA_030860375.1 Actinomycetota bacterium
CACCAGCGCGAGCACGCTGTAGAAGGGATTGCGAAGCGCGACCACCGCGATCGCACCCCCCAAAGCGCCGATCGCGCCGGCGAAAAAGACAACCTCTTCCATCGGCCCGCATCCTATTCGCGGGGGAACTTCAGCCCCGCTCCGCGAGCTCCTCGATTGCCTCTACGACCACATCGGGCGCCTCGACCTGCGGCGTGTGGCCTACGCCCTCGAGCATCATGATCTTCGCGTGGGGGAGCATCTCTGCAAGCTCGCGCGCTCCGGCCGGCACGCAGAGGCGGTCGCGGTCGCCCCAGATCACCGTGACCGGCACCTCGATCGCGTCTGCGTCGAACGGGTTCTCGAGATCTGCGCGGATCCGCTTTGCGTAGTCGATGCGCTGACGGATGACCGGTCGTTCGACGTTGTAGCGGGTAAAGCGGTCCACAACGATCTGATCGACTGAGCCTGGATCGCCGAACGCCAAGGCGCGGTATAGACGACCGACTACTTGTCGAGTGAGCGCCGGCGGCACAGGCGCCGGGAAGCTGATGAGCTGCGAGACCGCGGGGATACGGTCGGCAGTGAAGAAGAGCGGCGCCATCCTGATTCCGGCCGGGCCGATCGGCACGACTCCCGCGATCGGTAGGCCGCGGCGCTCGGCAAGCCGAAGGGCGACCCAACCGCCGAGCGAGTTGCCGACCACGACGACGTTGCGGCCGGTACGCGCCGCGGCCTGGACCACCGCCTCCTCGGCGAAGTCAGCGAGCTGGTCGAGGACGTTCCCGGGCCCCAGCGGAGGCGCGACGCCGAAGCCCGGCTGGTCGTAGGCGATCGCCGCCCGGTCGAGGGCCGCAAGCCGCTCGAGTACGGCGAGCCACGTCTCGGCGTTGTCGAGCCACCCGTGTAGGAGGAGGGCCGGCGCCCCGTGGCCCCGGGTGCGGATCATGCGCGTCGCTACGCCGTCGAGCTCGAGCCGCGCACGGTCGAGGCGCGGTGCGGGCGGGGGCGGCGCTGCGCGCTCATCGCGGCCCTCGTCACCAAGGCGGATGGCCGGGGTCACGCCTTGACCTCCTCGCGAAGGAAGCGCTCGATGCACTCGACCACGCGGGCCGTGCGGAGCGACGGAAAGATGTCGAAGGCGTGCTCGGCGCCAGGCATCTCCACGTAAAGCACGTTGTTCTTTGAGACGTGTTCGAGCCTCTTGACGAAAGCTCGCGCGTCTTCGACCGGGACCAGCGTGTCCTGGTCGCCATGGAACACGAGGAAGGCCGGCGCATCGTCGCCGATGCGATAGGTGGGGGAGACCGAGCGATAGATGTCCTCGGCATCGGCAAGGGAAGCCTTCAGCACGATCTTTTCGAACAGCCAATCGTGGAACTGGGGGTAGAAGTGCTGCCTGTCGGTGAGGTCGTACACGCCGTAGAAGGGCACCGCCGCCAGGACGGACGTGTCAGCGTCCTCGAAGCCGGGCTGAAGCGAGCGGTCGCTGGCAGTCAGCGCGGCGAGGGCGGTCAGGTGGCCGCCCGCCGAGCCGCCGGTGATGCAGATCCGCTCGGGGTCGACCCCCAGGTCGTCCGCGTTCTCTCGCACCCAGGCAATCGCCCGCTTGATGTCGATCACGTGCTCGGGCAGGGTGGCGCGTGGACTGAGCCGGTAGTCGACGTTGAAGCCGATCCACCCGTTCGCGGCGAGGTGGTTGAGAAGGGGGATGCCCTGCTCAGAACGCGAGCCGAGGATCCACCCCCCGCCGTGGACCTGGATCACGCCAGGTAGGCGCTTGCCGTCTGGGACGCCGTCGCGCGGCCGATAGATGTCGAGCCGCACTCGCCTTCGCCTCTCGCTGTGAAAGACGACCCCGCGCTCGACCTTGACCGACCGCGCGAACAGCATCAGGAGAGGAAACCAGAGGTGGCTCTTCGGAAATCGGGATTCCGGCGGGTCGCCGGGAATCTCGTCCTGAAGCTCGCGCTCGATCACACGGGTCGTTCGCCACGCGAGCCATGCGAAGCGGACCTCGACGATAAGCAAAAAGGCAAGGACCGCGCGCCAGGCCTTGCCGAAGATGGTTTTGGCGGTGCCGAGAGCAAGCGAAGCCACGAGCGTCCCGCTGAGGATCGTGGAGAACTGAAAGGCGAACTCCCGCGCCGTGAACCGGACGATCCACCGGACGACGCGCAGCAAGAGCAGCGGCGGCGCGCCAAATCGTATGAGCGCCCAGATCCGCCGGTTGAACGCGAGTGCCGCCTGCACGCGGAGAGCCTAAAGAGCCGAGCGGTTGCGGATTCTCGCGCTATCCGCGGGAATCAGCAACCACCCCCTACAACCCGTACGTCTTCGCGATGATCTCGCGCTGGATCTCGTTCGTGCCGCCGTAGATCGACATGACGAGCGTCGTGCGGACGTGGCGCTCCATGTCGTACTCGGACGCGTAGCCGTAGCCGCCCATCATCTGCATCCCCTCGAGCGCCGTCTTCTTGGCGACCTCGGTCGCCTTGAGCTTTGCCATCGACGCCTCGCGGGGAAACAGAGCGTTCGGGTCGGCGTCGACCTTCTGGGCGACGTCATAGACGAGGAGTCGGGTGCATTCGAGCTCGGTAGCGAGGTCTGAGATGCGGTGCTTGAGCGCCTGGAACGAGCCGATCGGTCGGCCGAACTGCTTTCGCTCCTTGACGTAGCTCAGGACGTCGTCGAAAGCCCTCTGCGCGATGCCGAGCGCGCTCGCCGCGAGGATCAGCCGCTCGACGTTGAGCCCGGCCATCAGCTGCATCCAGCCGCCGTCGACCTGGCCAAGGACTCGGTCCTCCGGGACGTAGCAGTCGGTCAGGAAGACGTCGTTGACTTCCTTTCCGCCCATCGTTTGGATACCGCGGATCTCGATGCCGTCCGAGTCGGTGGGCACGGAGAACATCGAGAGGCCC
Source organism: Actinomycetota bacterium (assembly GCA_030860375.1). Classification (GTDB taxonomy): domain Bacteria; phylum Actinomycetota; class Thermoleophilia; order Solirubrobacterales; family 70-9; genus JALZKA01. The sequence goes on from JALZIJ010000243.1 coordinate 2,901, forward strand.
TCGTGCTTCGAGCCCGACGGGTCCGAGCGGGCGATGACCAGGATGTGGTCGGCGATGTGGGCGGCCGAGATCCAGGTCTTCTGCCCGTTCAAGAGGAAGCCGCCATTTTGGCGCTCGGCCTTGCAGGAGAGGTTGCCCACGTCCGAGCCCGCCTCGGGCTCGGACATCGCGATCGCTTCCACGCGGCCCTTGGTGATCCCCTGGAGCATCTCCTGCTTCTGCTCCTCCGTGCCGAACCGCTCGTAGGCCCCCGCGACGATGAGGCTGACTCCGTAGCCGGCCACTGGCACGAGACCGCGCATCGTCTCCTCCAAGAAGATGCATTGATCGACCATGCCGCCACCGGAGCCGCCGTACTCCTCGTCGATCCCAACGCCCAGCCAGCCGAGTTCGGCAAGCTTTTCGTAGAGTTCCTGGTTGTGAAGCTCTGAGTAGTGGTTCGTCGCCTTCTCGCGCTGCTCCTGCGTCCCTAGCTCCCGCTTGACGAAGCTGCGGATCGCCTCCTGGAAGTCGCGCTGCTCGTCGGTGAGACCGATCGGCCGTAGTGCTGTGGGTGTCATGCCTTCAAATCCTTCCGGTTAGTTGCCCGCGGGCTTATAGACGGAGACCACGGCGGCGCCGCCGAGGCCGATGTTGTGCTGCAAGGCGACCTTGGCACCGTCGACCTGGCGCTTGTCCGCGGTGCCGCGGAGCTGCCAGGTGAGCTCGGAGCACTGAGCGAGGCCCGTGGCTCCCAGCGGGTGGCCCTTCGAGATCAGGCCGCCGGACGGGTTGACCACGGGGCCTGACCCACCGTAGGTCGTCGCTTCGGAGTCGACCAGCTCGTGACCGTGGCCCTGCTCGGCGAAGCCGAGGGCCTCATAGGTGATGAGCTCGTTGGCCGAAAAGCAGTCATGAAGCTCGCAGACGTCAACCTCTGAGGCTGAGATGCCCGCCTCTTCGTAGGCGCGGCTGGCCGCTTCTGACGACATGTCGTAGCCGACGATCTTGATGCAGTCGGTCTCGTCGTCGAAGGTCGATGACATGTCGGTCACCATCGACTGCCCCGCGATTTCGACCGCCTGCCCTGCGAGGCCATGCTCGTCGACGTAGCTCTCCGAGGCCACGATTGCGCACGCCGAGCCGTCTGAGGTGGGGGAGCACTGCAGCTTGGTCAGGGGCTCGTGGATCATGCGTGCGTCTTTTATGTCCTGAAGCGAGTACTCGGTCTGGAACTGCGCGTAGGGGTTGTTGACCGAATGCTTGTGGTTCTTCCAGCCGATCCACGCGTAGTGGTCGGGGGTCGAGCCGTACTTCTCCATGTGGTCGCGGCCGGCGTTGCCGAACATCTGCGGCGCGGCGGGCGACTGCTCGGGATCGCGAAGCTCGAACATCTTCATCGCGTGCTTGTCGAGCGCGTTCGTGCGGTCGGTGTACTTGACGCCGAGCGAGCCCGGCTCCATCTTCTCGAATCCGAGCGCGAGCGCGCATTCGGCGCTGCCTCCCTTCACCGCCTGGCGCGCGAGGAACAGGGCGGACGAGCCCGTCGAGCAGTTGTTGTTCACGTTCACGACGGGGATCCCGGTGAGGCCGAGCTGGTAGAGCGCGCGCTGGCCATAGGTGGAGTCGCCGTAGCAGTAGCCCGCGTAGGCCTGCTCGACGTCCGTATATGGGATGCCCGCGTCGGCCAGGGCCTTCTCACCGGCCTCCTTCGCCCAGTCGGGGTAGTCGCCTTCCTTCGTCCCCGGCTTGTCGAACTTGGTCATACCGACGCCGATCACGAAGGTGCGGTTGCCGTTCTTTGCCATGCAGATGGATCCTTTGCTGGTCGAAGTATCTGGGGCTGCGGGCAAACATACAGAACAAACGTCCGGTTTGTTACGCTCGCGCCGAACCCCGAGAGGAGACGCGATGGCGCCCGAAACCAAGACACCCACCTTCAACGCGGACGCGATCGGAAAGGCTGGAGATCCTGTGTCCTTCTCGGTCGAAGAGAAGCGGATCGCGGCCTACGCCGAAGCGACCAACGACCCGATCTCACAGCACGCCTCAGGCGAGCTCGCGCCGCCGGTCTTCTCGATCGTCCCAGCCTTCCAATCCTTGGCCCTGGCATCGATTTCGGTGATCCCCGGAGAGCTGATCGGCGCGATCCTCCACGGGGAGCAGGACTTTCACTTCCACGCGCCGATGCACCCGGGAATGGAGCTGGAGACGATCTCGAAGCCGATCGGGATGCGCCAGCGCTCCTCCGGGGTGACCGTCGTGGTCCATGGCGAGACACGCGACGCAGCCGGCGAGCTCGTGACGGAGCAGTACATGACCTCGTTTGTGCGCGGAGCCGAAGGCGCAGAGGACACGGGGGACGAGGCGCCCGGTCATGCGTTCCCGCAAGAGCTTCGCGAGCGCGAGCCCGATGCCAAGGTCGATCAGACCTTCGACTCCGACCAGACCTTTCGCTACGCCGAGGCCTCAGGCGATCCGATGCAGATCCACCTCGACGAGGAGTTCGCCAAGTCGGTCGGCTTGCCGGGAATCATCATCCATGGCCTCTGCACCATGGCGTTTGCGTCGGTGGCCGCGATCGAGGGTTATGCCGCGGACGACCCGAGCCGGCTCAAGCGTCTCGCAGTGCGCTTCGCATCAATCGCCCTGCCCGAGCAGACGATCACGACGGAGCTTTGGGATGCAGGCGAGTCGGACGGGGTCGAGCGCTACGCCTTCGAGACCAAGTCCGACGGTGGGGCAACGGTGATCAAGGACGGCTGGGCAGAGATCTCGTGAGGGGCTTTGCCCCGAAAGAAGCATGTAAGGACGGCGAAGCCGTCCGCAAGGTGTCTCTTTCGTGACAACGAGGGCAGGAGTTACTCGCCGACGCACACAGGCCGAGCGGCGAGCCGAGACGCGCGCTCGTCTTCTGGACGCGACGATCGAGAGCCTCATCGAAGACGGCTACGCCGGGACAACGATCCGCCACGTTGCTGAGCGCGCGGGGGTCTCCCAGGGAGCCCAGAGCCATCACTTCCCGCACCGTGTGGACCTCGTCGCGAGCGCGTTCGAGCACTTGGCCGAGCAGCGCATTGCTCGTTACGCAGAGCGCGCGCGCTCGTTGTCGAAGGAGCGTGACGTGCGCCTGCGCGCGCTCCTCGACCTTTTGTGGGAAGACTTTTCGAGCCCGCTCTTCACCGTCGCGGCCAAGCTCTGGGTGGCTTCGGCGGACGACGGCGAGCTTCGTGAGCGCCTGATCCCGGTCGAGATGCGGATCTACGGCGCCACCGCCGAGGTGGCCCGCGAGGTCGCGGGCGAGCTGGGATCAGAACCAGGCTTCGAGCGCAAGTTGGCGATCGCGATGAACACAGTCGCGGGCCTCGCGCTCGTCCGCAAGTTCGATCCGTCGGGGCGCGCCAGCCGCAGCAACCAGTGGCCGTACCATCGTGCTGCGCTGGAACGGATGCTCGGCGATTGAGTCAGAGCTGTTGGGACCAGGTAGAGCAGTTAAGCCTCAGCCGGTTCGCTTAGGCGCGGTTACTCGCCCTCGGTCCGAAGCGGCGTACGCTCGATCGGCTCGGCAAGCAGCATTTCCTTCGTGAAGATGAGGTCTCCGCGGTTGTAGTCGGCCATCTCGTAGTCGTGGCCCATCGTGATCGCGTCGAACGGGCAGGCGACCTCGCAATAGCCGCAAAAGATGCAGCGGGCGAGGTTGATCTCATAGACGGCGGCGTAGCGTTCGCCAGCCGAAACACGGTCGGCCGGATCGTTCTCGGCGGCGACGACCCGGATGCAGTCCGCAGGGCAGGCCGCGGCGCAAAGCGAGCAGCCCACGCACTTCTCTAGCTCGGTGTCCTCGAAGCGGTGAAGCTTGTGACGGCCGCGAAAGCGCGGGTAAACAGCCGTCTTTTCCTCGGGATACTGGACAGTCTTCGGACCCTCGACCATACGCGCCATCGTCGTCTTGAGGCCTCGAAGCGTCTCGCCGAATACCCGGTAGGCACCCTTTGCGCCTCCCGGGTCGGGCCCGCGCTGAACGACTGCATAGGAGTCGTCGGGGAGGTAGGGGAACTCTTCGCTCATGATCTATGTGACGACGACCAGGACGGCTGTTACCAGCACGTTCAGCGTAGTCAGCGGCAGAAGGATCTTCCATCCGAGGCTCATGAGCTGGTCGTATCGCACGCGCGGAAGCGTTGCCCGGATCCAAAAGAACACAAAGATCAGGAGGAGGATTTTCCCGAGCATCCAGACCGGGTCGAGGAAGCCGGGGCCCGGGCCCATCCAGCCGCCAAGAAAGAACGTGGCGGCGATCCCCGAGACAACGAACATCTCGATGTACTCGGCCATCATGAACGTGCCCCAGCGCATCCCGCCGTACTCGGTCTGGTAGCCCGCAACGAGCTCCGCGTCGGCCTCGGGAAGGTCGAAGGGCGCCCTGCTCGTCTCAGCGAAGCCCGCGACCATGAAGCAGAGAAAGCCGACGAACTGGGGCACGATATACCAGATGTCGCCCTGCGCGTGGACGATTTCCGTCAGCGAAAGCGAGCCGGCCATCATCACCGCACCCAAGAGAGCGAGGCCCATCGAGATCTCGTACGAGATGAGCTGCGCAGCCGAGCGCATCGCGCCGAGGAACGAATACTTGGAGCCCGAGGCCCAGCCGCCGAGGAGCAGTCCGTAAAAGGCGATCGAGCCGAACGCGAAGAAGTAGAGGACGCCGATCGAGACGTCGATCCCGTAAAGGCCGACGTCGCCGCCGTTGACGTCCTGCGTATCGCCCCACGGCAGGATCGCGAGCGTCGCGACCCCGGTGAAGACCACGATCACGGGCGCGATCGCCCAGAGGAAGCCGGTCGCGTTGTCGGGCTTGTACGCCTCCTTGCCGACCAACTTGACCGCATCTGCGAGCGGCTGAGCAAGCCCCATAGGCCCGACCCGGTTCGGCCCGTAGCGCGCCTGGAAGCGCCCCAATACCTTGCGCTCGACCACGGTCAGTACGGGAACCACTGCGAAGACGAGGGCGAAGATGATGATCGACTTGACGACGAGGACCCAGGTGGCCTCGGCAAACCCGACTTCGGCGAGAAAGCTCACGAGGGGGCCTCGGCCTTCGTGATCTCGACGGACTCGGCATCTGCGAGCGCGTTCGAGCCTTGTTCAGCGAGGCCTTCGATCAAAAAGCCGGACCCGGGGCGCATGCGGGAGCGGATCGCCACAGTCGCTTTCAGCGAATGGCCGTTCGAGCGCACGTCCACCTGGTCACCCTGGCTCACGTCGTAGCGCTCGGCATCGGCGGGCGAGAGCTCCAGCGTCTGGCCGGGCATGAGGAAGCGGAGTGCTGGGGAGCGCTCGGTCACCTCGTGAGCCCAGAGATCCCTATAGGTCCCGAGGCGAAGTGAGCCTTTTGCGCCACCGCTCCCGGAGTCCGTCGCCCCCCTTTTCTCGCCGAGAGTCGTCCCGCGGCCCAATATGTCCCGTTTTTCGACACTCGGCGCGCCCGGGAAGCCTGAAGCCTGCTCGCGCGCCTGCCAGCGGATGCCCGCGCCGCCGATCTCTTCGTGGGTCAGGCCCGCGTAGAAGGGCACTTCGGCGGCGAGCGCCTCTAGCGCTTCCGTGGACGAGTCGACCCCGGTCTCGTGGCCGAGGCGAAACGAGAGCTCGGCGAGCCACTGCCAGCCGTGGCGGGTATCACCGGGGTGCGGCACGCTCGGGCGAAGGCGCTGGACGCGACCGTCCGGATGCGTGACGGTTCCCTCCTTCTCGGCGTGGGACTCGGCGGGCAAGAAGACGTCTGCGTGGCCACCCGAGGCGTTCCCGAACATGCCGACCTCGAGCACGAAGTCTGCCGCGCCGAGCGCCTTCTTCCAGCGCTCGGGATCCGGCAGATCGCGAAGCGGATCGACGTCCCACAAAACCAGCGCGTCGAGCTCGCCGGCCTCGAGCGCATCGCGGATCTCCGTGGCGTTCATGCCCTCGGCGGTCTTTGAAAGGCCGGGGCCGGCGACAGGGATGCAGCCGACTTCGCGAAGCCCGCGCGCATTGGTCGTTTCAGGCACCTCGATCAGGCCGGAGCCTTCGGCCGTGAGATCGAGCGCGTCCGCGCAAGCGACGAGCGCAGCGAGGGCGCGCTCGCCGCCCGGCCCGTAGCCGATCCGCTCGCCGAAGATGACAATGGTCTTGCCGGGCCGAAGCGCTGCTGCGACGCGCTCGGCGTCCTCGCCGCCGTTCCCCCCCGCGGAGCTCGCGAGCTCTGCGGCGAGGTTGGAGAGAACGGCCGCGGCGCCCCCCGGCGCGTAGCGCAGCGTCTCCTCGGCGCCGCCATCGAGGGCGGTCGGCCGCTCGGAGACGACCGCGACCCGTGTGCCGCGGTTTCGCATCGCCTTTCGCAGGCGAAGGTCGAGGATCGGCATCGAGTGAAGGGGATCGGTGCCAACGACGAGGATCGACTCGGCGTCGTCGAGGTCAGCCATGGCGGCCGACAGCTCGGGGCGCGCCAGTGCGAGCGCCGTCTCGCGTGAGAGCGCTTGGCCGCCACGCGAATCGATGTGTGGCGAGCCGAGCGCCTCGCGCGCGATGCGCTGGAGCAGGTAGCCCTCCTCGTTCGAGGCCTGGTTGCCGACGAGGACGGCGGTCCGCGGCCCGGCGGCCTTGAGGCCGTTCGCCGCCCTGGTGAGGGCGTCGTCCCAGGTGGCTTTGCCGAGAGCGCCGGCCGTGCGCATCATCGGGCAAACCGTTCGGTCCTCGGAGTGGAACATCTGAAAGCCGAAACGGCCCTTGTCACAAAGCCAGCCGCCATCGACGTCTGAGTTGTCCCGGGCAAGGACACGCGCGACCCGCTCGTCACGAACGGTGAACTTCACGTTGCACTGAGAGGGGCAAAGCGTGCAGACCGAGCCCGCGTCCTCGATTTCCCAAGGGCGGGCGCGGAAGCGATAAGCCTCCGAGGTGAGCGCTCCCACGGGGCAGAGCTCGATGATGTTGCCGTGGAAAGGAGCGATGTAGGGGCGGTCGTCGAAGGTGCCGACGTACGAGCGCGATCCTCGCTCTAAAAGCTGGAGCTGTTCGTCTTCTGCCACCTCCTGGGAGAAGCGCACGCAGCGGTAGCAAAGGATGCAGCGCTCGCGATCGATTCGCACGAGCGGCGAGAGCGGCACAGGCTTTCGAAAATGACGCTTAGGGTCGGTCACGCGGCTTCGCCCTGCGCCCCATCCCATCGAGATGTCCTGGAGCGGGCACTCGCCGCCCTTGTCGCAGACGGGGCAGTCGAGCGGGTGGTTGACGAGGAGGAACTCGACAACGGCGTTCTGTGCCTCCTGGACCCGATCGGTCTGCGTGTACACGACCATGCCGTCGCGAACCGGGGTCGAGCAGGCCGTCTGGAGCTTCGGAATGCCCTCTACCTCGACCAGGCACATGCGGCACGCGCCGATGGGGCCGCCGAGCTTGGGCTCGTAGCAAAAGACCGGAATCTCGACGTCGCCGCCCTTCGCCGCGTCGACCAGCATCGCGCCCTCGGTCGCCGGCACTTCGATCCCGTCGACGACCAGGGTGATCTTCTCGCCGCTCACGCGGTGGCTCCGAGCACCAATGGCGGCTCATCGGCACCTGCAACATCGATCGGGCCGGGGGCCGCGTCGCGCGCCCGGGCGATCGCTTCCTCGAACTCTGAGCGAAACTTCTTCACCATCGAGCCGACGGGCATCGCCATCGCATCTCCCAGAACGCACAGGCAGTTGCCGATGATGTTCTCCTGAACGGAAGAGATGATGTCGAGATCCATCGGCGTCGCCTCGCCGCGAACGACGCGCTCGAGCATCTTCACGGTCCAGTTGGTTCCTTCGCGGCAAGGCGTGCACTTTCCGCACGATTCGTGGTGATAGAAGCGCGCAGTTCGAAGCGCCAGCTCGGGGACGGAGACGGTGTCGTCGCCGACGATGATCGCGCCCGAGCCGAGCATCGAGCCGGCGTCGGCCATCGCCTCGAACGAATAGGGCAGGTCGAGATCCTCGCCGGTCAGGACGGGAGCCGAGGAGCCTCCGGGGAACCAGACCTTGACCTCGCGGCCCTCACCCGGGCCACCGGCAAGACCGCAGATGATCTCGCGCGACGGGATGCCGAGCTCGATCTCGTAGTTGCCGGGGCGCTGGACGCAGCCCGAGACGGAGACGACCTTCGTCCCTGTTGACTGCTCGGTCCCCAGCCCCTTGAACCAGTCGGGCCCCTTGCTGACGATGAGCGGCACGTTCATGAGCGTCTCGACGTTGTTGATGAGCGTTGGCCCGCCGTAGAGCCCTTGGATCGCCGGGAACGGAGGCTTGAGGCGCGGATTGCCGCGCTTGCCCTCGAGCGAGTCGAGGAGGGCGGTCTCCTCGCCACAGATGTAAGCGCCGGCGCCGCGGTGGACCACCAGCTCGACCCGGCAGCCGGAGCCGAGGACGTTCTGGCCGAGAAAGCCCGCGTCGTAGGCCTCGGCGACCGCGGCGTCGAGGACGTCGGCGACCTCCCAATACTCGCCGCGGATGAAGATGAAAGCGTAGGTGGCGCCGACAGCAAGAGAAGAGATCGCGATGCCCTCGATGAGTAAGTGCGGGTTCTTGAACATGAGCTCTCGGTCTTTGAAAGTGCCTGGCTCGGACTCGTCGGCGTTACAGCAGAGGTACTTCTCCATGTCGCCGCGCGGCAGGAAGGAGCCCTTCTTGCCCATCGAGAAGCCCGCGCCGCCGCGGCCCCTGAGGCCCGAGGCCTCGATCTGGGCGATCAGCTCTTCCGAGTCCATCGAGCGGAACGCAGTCTCGATCGCTGAGTACCCGCCTCGGCGCCGATAGACGTCGATGCCCGCAAGCCCCGGCTCGTCGAGGTTTTCGAAGAGGACGCGCGTCTCAGACATTGTCGCCCGCCAGCTTTCGCTTTCTGAGATCCTTGTCGGGCGCGGGGTCCTCGCCGCGGCGCAGCCGCTCGACAATCTCGGCTGCGTCTCCCGGCTCGAGCGGGCCGTAGTACTGCTGGTCGATCGAGGCCATCGGGGCGATGTCGCAAGCGCCGAGGCACTCGAAGCCCTTGACGAAGATCTCACCGTCGGGCGAATTCGCGCCGTCGTGCTCGGCCTCGTGGTGGTCGGCGCCTGAGGCCTCGCAGAACTCGGCGAGGATGTCGTCGGCGCCCTGCATCCAGCACGAGATGTTGTGGCAGACGAGGACGCGGTGCCTGGCGGTGGGCTCGAGCCGAAAGAGATCGTAAAAGCTCGCGACGGACTGGAGATAAGCGGGAGTCAGGCCCATCACGGCAGCAGCCTGGCGGATGCCGTCGGGACTGCACCAGCCGTAGTGGCGCTGGACCGCCCAGAGCGCCGGGATGGAGGCCGAGCGAATCTGCGGGTAGCGGCCCATGGCCGCCTCGATCGTCTCCCTGAGCTCAGCCGGCACGTCCACCTCGTGAAGCTCGGGGATGGTTTGCGCATCCTCAGCGCGCATCGAGCTGATGAGGTCAGAGCGCTCCGCGTTCGTGAGCAAGTCAGTCGGCCTCATCAATCCCTCGTCCCTAGCCTGACCCGACCGAACCGGACGCGAAGCGGAGGATTCGGTCGGAACGTTGGATGTATTCATCGGTCGATTCCTCCGAGCACCGGGTCGAGCATCGCGAGGTTTTGAATCATGTCGGCGATGTATTCGCCCACGCACATGTCGCGGAGGCACTGAAGGTTCACGAACGAGGGGTCGCGGAAGTGGACTCTGGCGGGTTTCGCCGATCCATCGGCCAAGACGAAGCAGCCGAGCTCGCCGCGAGGGGACTCGATCGCGTAGTAGCACTCGCCCGGCGGCACCCGGAAGCCCTCCGTAACCAGCTTGAAGTGGTGGATCAGCGCCTCCATCGACGTCGAGAGCTCGTGGCGCGGCGGGAGGACGATCTTTCGATCGTCCGCAAGGACGGGGCCTTCCGGAAGGCCGTCGATCGCCTGTTCGATGATTCGGACGGACTCGCGCATCTCCTGGATCCGGCAGCGGAAGCGATCCCACCCGTCGCCGACCGTGCCGATCGGGATGTCGAAGTCGAAGTCTTCGTAGGCGAGGTACGGATCGACCTTCCGTAAGTCCCAGGGCTCGCCCGCTGCGCGAAGGAGTGGGCCGGTCACACCGAGCGCCTTCAGGCGCTCGCGCGAGACGATGCCGACACCTTTCGTGCGCTGGAGAAAGATCTCGTTCTTGGTCAGAAGCGCTTCGAACTGGTCGATGCGCGAGGGGAACTCGTCGGTGAACGCCCTTACTTGGCGCTCGAAGCCAAGAGGAATGTCCTCGAAGACGCCGCCGACCTGGAAGTAGCGGGTGTGCATGCGCTGGCCGGTGGACATCTCGAAGAGGTCGAGGATCCGGTCACGGTCGCGAAAGCAGTAGAAGAACATTGACATCGCGCCGAGGTCGAGGGCGGAGGTGCCGAGCCAGACCAGGTGGGAGTGGAGCCTGTTCAGCTCCATGTGGATCACGCGCAGGTACTTGGCGCGCGGCGGGATCTCGAGTCCCAGCATCTTCTCGACGCAACCGCAGAAGGCCTGCATGTTGAAGAAGTAGGAGAGATAGTCCATCCGCTCCACGAACGGAATGGCCTTCCAATACGACTTGTCCTCGCAGTTCTTCTCGATCCCCGTATGGACGTAGCCCATGATCGGCTTGAGGTCGATCACCGTCTCGCCCTGAAGTGAGACGAGGAGGCGGAGCACCCCGTGCGTCGCGGGGTGGTGGGGGCCGAGGTTGACCGTCATCAGCTCCTGCTCCATGTCAAAGCTCGCCACGTCCTCCGCTTCGCGCCCGGGCGTGTCGAGGTGCGCGTCAGTGCGCTCGACAGGCGAGGTGCCGACGACCTCCGCGCCGGAGCGGGCGACGATGTCGCGGCCGCGTGCTGGCGAGGACCCGCGCATGTTGCTGTCCCCGGCGCCGCTGGTGTCCGCCTCGTCTCGGAGCTGCTCCTCGACCTCGCTCATGCGTACCACCCCGGCACGTCTCGCTCCGTGTTGGTGAAGATGACGGGCTCGCCCCCGATGGGAAAGTCCCGACGTTGCGGCCAGCCGACGTAGTCCTCGGGCATGAGGATCCGGCGCAGATCGGGATGGCCGTCGAAGACGATGCCGAAGAAGTCGTAGACCTCGCGCTCCTGGTGATCGGCGGGGGGCCACTCGTCGGAGACCGTGGGAATGATCGGCAGGGCGTCGGGACCCGGGTCCTCGATCGCGGCGCGCACTCTCACGCGCTCGACGCGAGCCATGTTGAGGAGCTCGTAGTGCACCGCGAAGCGTGGCTCGGCCGGGAGGTAATCGACGCCGTGAACGCTCGCCAGAAAGTTGTACTCCTGCCCTGGCGTGTCGCGAAGCCAGGCGAGCACCTCGCGGATCGCCGCCGGGTCGCAGATGAGGCAAGCCTGACCGTGCTCGTGGTAGGTGCCGATGATCGCGTCGGGGTGCGCGTCGTTCAAGTCGGCGCGGATGAGCTCAAGGCCGGGGGCGTCAGGCATGGGTGGGGCCCATCTAGATGAAGCGGCCGGCGTCGCGGTCCGGTTTCGCCGGCGTCTCGGTGCGCTCCTGAGGAGGGCCGGGCACGTCGACGGGTCCGCCGGGCTGGCCGGAGACAGGTGGCCCGGCGGCGCTCGCGATATCGCGAGCGGCGGCGTAGGCATCGCGCGCATCGTCGGTCACGTCGCCGAGGTCGCGGGCCCATTCCTCGGTGCCGTGGGCCGAGTAACGCGTGCGCCAGCCGATTTCTGGATTGCCCATGATCATCCGCTGAAGCTTGTTGAACCCGTAAAGGAGCGCCTCGGGGCGGGGTGGGCAGCCGGGGACGTGGATGTCGACGGGGAGGAATTTGTCGGCACCTTGGACTACGGCGTAGTTCGAGAACATGCCGCCCGAGGATGAGCAAGCGCCCATCGAGACGACCCATTTCGGCTCGAGCATCTGGTCGTAGAGGCGGCGGACGACCGGCGCCATCTTGATCGAGACGCGGCCGGAGAGGATCAACATGTCCGCTTGGCGCGGCGACGCCCGCATCGCCTCGGCGCCGAAGCGCGCGATGTCGTAGCGCGGTGAGACCACGGACATCATCTCGATCGCACAGCAGGCGAGGCCGAAGGTCGCTGGGAAGATCGCGTTGGCCCGGCCCCAGTTCAGGACCTTGTCGAGCCGGGTCGTGAGCACGGACTCTGAGACGACCTTCTCGAGATCGAGGCCCTCGATGTCGCCGCGCAGGAGGTCGCGCGCGCGAACCTGGCGCACATGGAGCTCCTTGTTGGCCCGCGGTTCGTCGAGCGGCAGGTTCGCCCGGATCTTCTCCCGTTTTATTTCCAATCGAGGGCTCCACGGCGCCAGACGTAGACGAGCGCCACGAAGAGGAGAAAGACGAAGATCAGAATCTCGGCGAGGACGAAGACTGAATCGGAGGCCTGAAGGATCGCCCCGACCGGATACAGGAAGACCACTTCGATGTCGAAGAGGATGAAGAGCATCGCGACCATGTAGAACGAGACGCCGAAGCGAAACGTCGTGGATACTTCGCTCGGCAGGCCGCATTCGTAAGGCTCGGACTTCACCTTGTTCGGCCGCTGGGTGCCCAGGATCCCGTTGACCGTGACCAAGAGGCCGCCCACCAGGAGCCCAAGGCCCGCGAAGACGATGACTGGCAGATAGCTTTGGAGCACTCCGCGAGGCAGGATACCCCTATGGAGTCCTGCTTGTGCGCTGTTGCTACATAGTGTTGTTCCGCATGAGAAAGCCGAAATCCGACCCCCCCAACCGGGTTTTTTGCTAGCGGTCCACGTCACCGTCGGCGTCGCCGTGCTCGCGACGAACCTCGCCGCCGGACTCTGGGGCGGCTACGCCTGGTACCGGCAGGCGCCTACGGAGGGCTTTTGGTACCTCCTGCGCGTAGCGCAGGTCGCCGTCGTGCTGCAGGCGCTCGTCGGCTCGTTCCTGCTTCTGACCGGCCGCGAGTCCGCCGAGGGGCTCCACTACCTCTACGGAGTTCTGCCCGTCATGGTCTCGATGTTGGCCGAGGCCGCGAGGGCTGGCGCGGGTGCCCGCGAGCTCGAGGGCATCGACTTCGACGCGCTTCCGCGTGAGCGCCAGCGGCTTGTGGCGCTTGCGATCTTTCGACGCGAGACGGGAATCATGGCCGTCTCGGCCCTGGTCGTGTTCGGCTTGGCGCTCCGCGCCGCCGGCACGAGCGCCGGCCTCCTCTAGGTACCAGGTACCTCACCGCGCCTTAGCAATGTGAAGAAAGCGTTAGGTACCTGGTACCTCGCGGAGCGCTCACAGCTTGCGGTACTCGCCGGCCACGTAGACCAGGGGTGAGCCCTCGCCCGTTCCGAGCTCGAGGACCCGGCCGGTCACGATCGTATGGTCGCCACCGTCGAGGAGGTCGCGTAGCTCGCAGACGACCCACACCAGCGCGTCGTCGAGCACCGGCACCCCGGAGCGCTCGACAGCGGCGACGCCGTCCCATTTCTCGGCGTGGGGGATGGCCGTCGCGAAGGCTCGAGCCTTCGGTGTGCCCTCGGCGGAGAGGACGTTGATCGCGAACTTCCCGGCAGAGCGCACCGCGCCGAGCGTGCGCGAGCGGTGATCAAGGCAGACCAGCATCAACGGGGGGTCCAAAGACAGCGAGGCGACCGCGCTGGCGGTGGCGCCCGCGGGATCGGTTGCGCCCGGCGCGGTCACGATCGTGACCGGCGTGGGCACAAGTGCCATCGCGCTTCGGAACTCGTCTGGGGTTGGCGCCACTCGAAAAAGTATGATGCCGCCGCGGTGCGCTCTGTCCTCACCATCACCGCCGTGCTAGCGGCGACCCTCGGCCTCGCCGCCTGCGGCAGCGAGGCGATCGACGTTGAGTCGGACGCGGACCTTCGCGGGGCAGAGCTCTTCGCCGAGCGTTGCTCGGGGTGTCACTCACTCGACGCCGCAGGCGCGCTTGGGTCAGCCAACCGCGCCCTCCGCAATCAGGGCCCCGATCTGGACGAGCGTGCAGAATCGGCCGAGGACGTCCTCTACGCGATCCAGAACGGGGGCTTCTCAGGCGCGATCATGCCGCAGCAGATCGTCACGGGCGAGGACGCCGAGGCGGTCGCCGACTTCGTCGCGAAGTACGCGGGCGGAGACATTGACCGTCCTACTCGGCCCTCGGCATCGGGCGGTCCGGACGACATCGTGACCGGCAGCGCCGCCGACGATCCGGCAACGGGCGACGCCGAATAGGTCCGGCCGCTCCGGCGCCTGCCCGTGCTCGACCTGAAAAGGATCCGCGACGACCCCGGCCCGGCCCGAGAGGGCCTGGCGCGCCGAGGCGCTGCCGAGAGCCTCGACGAGCTGCTCGAGGTCGATGCCCGAAGGCGCGAGCTCTTGCCCGGAGTCGAGGAAGGCCGTGCTCGGCGAAATTCGGTCTCTGATCAGATCGCCGAAGCCAAACGCTCGGGCGATGACGCTTCCGGGCCGATCGCCGAGATGCAAGAGCTTGGCGCCGAGATCAAGCGGATGGAAGACGAGCTGGCCGACATCGAGGCGCGGAGGGACGAGTTGGCGGCTTCGCTTCCGAACCTGCCTTCACCCAATGCACCCGATGGGGAAGAAGGTGAGGGCCCGACCCTGCGCGAGGTCGGTTCGCCTCGAGAGTTCGGCTTCGAGCCACGCGACCACCTCGACCTGGCTTCTCAGCATCGCTGGATCGAGATGGAGAAGGCCGCCGAGGCCTCAGGCTCCCGCTTCGCCTACCTCATCGGAGACCTCGTGATGGTCGAGCTCGCGCTTGTGCGATTCGCAGTCGAGCGCGTTCGCGCGGAGGGCTTCGAGCCGGTTGTGCCGCCGGTGCTGGTTCGCGAGGGTGCGCTCCGGGGCTCCGGCTTTTTCCCCGGTGAGCGCGAGATGATCTACGAGGTCGAGCGCGACGAGCTCTTTCTCGTCGGCACCTCGGAGGTCCCGCTTGCCGCCCTGCACGCCGGCGACACCCTGAGCGCGGACGAGCTGCCGATCCGCTACGCCGGGATCTCGAGCTGCTTTCGGCGCGAGGCGGGTGCGGCGGGCAAGGACACGCGCGGGATCTTCCGGGTTCACCAGTTCGACAAGGTCGAGATGTTCTCGTTCGTAGCGCCTCCCGAATCGGACGCTGAGCACGAGCGCATCCTTGGCATCGAGGAGGGCATCCTCTCGGCGCTCGAGCTTCCCTACCGGGTCGTGGACATCCCGGTCGGCGACCTGGGCGCACCCGCTGCGCGCAAGTTCGACTGCGAGGCGTGGATCCCGAGCCAGGGCCGCTATCGAGAGCTCACCTCATGCTCCAACACGACCGACTATCAGGCACGCCGCCTGGGCGCGCGCTTCCGAGCCGCGC
Source organism: Actinomycetota bacterium (assembly GCA_030860375.1). Taxonomy (GTDB): domain Bacteria; phylum Actinomycetota; class Thermoleophilia; order Solirubrobacterales; family 70-9; genus JALZKA01. Next base: position 18,227 of record JALZIJ010000243.1, read on the forward strand.
CAAAGAGCCCGCCGGAGCCGGTTCACACGCTGAACGGCACCGCCGTTGCAGTCGGCCGCACTTTGATCGCCCTGATCGAGAACGGCCAAGCCGAAGACGGCAGCGTCCGTCTGCCTCAGGCGTTGGTCCAGGCCGGCGCGCCCGAGGTCATTGGAACCCCTACCGACTCGCCGAACGTCCCACGCTGAGGGCTATGCGGGGTAGCGCGGGACGTTCGCCCCTCAGGTCTCGGATTTGTCGAGGTCGAGCGAGCAGGAGTTGATGCAGTAACGAAGCCCGGTCGGATTTGGGCCATCCTCGAAGATGTGCCCGAGGTGGCTTTCGCAGCGCGAACAATGGACCTCGGTGCGCTTCATGAAGAAGGTCCGGTCGGTCTCGGTTGCGACCGCATCGGAGTCCGTCGGCTTGAAGAAGCTGGGCCACCCGGTCCCTGAGTCAAACTTGGTCTCCGAGGTGAAAAGCTCCTGGCCACATGCCTTGCAGCGGTAGACGCCCTCGTCCTTCGAGTCCCAATAGGTCCCGGTGAACGCACGCTCGGTGCCCTTCTTTCGAAGCACCTCGTACTCCTCGGGTGAGAGCTCCTCACGCCACTCTGCGTCAGTCTTTTCGACCTTTTCAGTCACTCGTTCAACCTCCATTTTGTGTGCTTCCAGAGGTTAGTCGCGCGAGCGCCGCGGTCGTTACGCGCGGGCCGTGGGACGCGGGCTCGGAAGAGATGCGAATCGGGCGCATCACCTGGATGCGGTGACCTTGCCCCAGGCTGACGGGGTCGGCCTCGCCGACACCGCTCTCTGGGACGAGCAGGGACCAATCGGCAGAGCGACTCAAACCCTCTTGGTGGCTGAGCGATGATGCCCGGACATCGCGGGTAGGGTGTCTTCATGGACACGAAGCTCATCGGCATCTACCTGAACGACCACCTCGCAGGATCCGTCATAGGCATCGAGCTTGCAAAGCGAGCCGCCTCGAGCAATGAGGGATCGGAGCTGGGCGACTTTCTGGCTGAGCTTGCTCAGGACATCGGAGCCGACCGCGACGTACTCAAAGCGATCATGGACCACCTGGGCGTGAGCGAGAACCGGGTAAAGATGCCGATTGCGTGGGCAGTCGAGAAGGTCGGGCGCCTCAAGCCGAACGGACAGATGACCGGCTACTCGCCTCTTTCGCGCCTTATCGAGCTGGAAGGTCTTGCGCTCGGGGTTTCGGGCAAGCTTGCACTCTGGCGCTCCCTTGCGGCCACGCGATCAGACCTCGGCGCGTTCGGCCTCGAGGCGCTGATCGAGCGCGCAGAGTCTCAGCGCAACGCGATCGAGGTGCGACGGGTCGAAGCCGCGCAGGCCGCGTTCGACGAGTCTGCCGCCGTCTGAGCCCTACCGGCGCTCAACTCGCTCGAGGCCGAGCGTGATGGCTACCTTCACCAGCCGTGCCCGAGCTTCGGAACATCGCGATCGTCTCCCACGTCGATCATGGCAAAACGACCCTGGTCGACGCCATGCTGCGCCAGTCCGGCACCTTTTCCGACCACGAGGAGTTGGTCGAGCGAGTGATGGACTCGGGCGACCAGGAGCGTGAGCGCGGGATCACGATCCTCGCCAAGAACGCCGCCCTGCGCTACCGAGTGAGCGACGGCCGAGAGGTCAAGGTGAACGTGGTCGACACGCCGGGGCACGCTGACTTCGGCGGTGAGGTTGAGCGCGGCCTCACGATGGTGGACGGGGTACTCCTCCTCGTCGATGCATCAGAGGGCCCCCTACCGCAGACCCGGTTCGTGCTTCGAAAGGCACTCGAGCAAAAGTTGCCGGTGATCCTTGTCGTCAACAAGGTGGACCGAGACGACGCGCGTATCTCCGAGGTGGTGGATGCGGTGCTTGAGCTGTTCTTGGACCTCGACGCGACCGACGAGCAGATCGACTTCCCAATTCTCTACGCCTCTGCACGGAACGGCTGGGCCTCGACCGAGCAGGGGGTAGAGGGCGAGAACTTGATCCCGCTCTTCGACACGATCGTCGGGCATGTGCCGCCGCCCGGCGGCGATCCAAGCGGGCCGCTGCAGGCGCTCGTGACCAACCTTGATGCCTCGCCCTATCACGGGCGCCTGGCGATCTGTCGGGTCGAGCGCGGTGTGCTCAGGCAAGGGCAGGCGGTCACCTTGATGACTCGCGATGGAGCTGAGGTGAGCGCGAAGGCGTCGTCCATCTACGTGAGTGAGGGGCTCGACCGAGTCGAAGTCGCCGAGGCCGAGGCGGGCGAGGTGGCGGTAGTCGCCGGGATTCCCGAGGCCACTATCGGCGAGACGTTGGCCGATCCCGAGCAGCCGGAGGCGCTGCCGCTCCTGGACGTCGACGAGCCTGCGCTCTCGATGACGATCGGCGTCAACACGTCGCCTCTCGCAGGCCTTTCCGGGTCGAAGCTGACGGGCCGCCAGATCGAGGAGCGCCTTCACGCGGAGCTGGTCGGAAACGTTTCGATCAACGTCGAGCCGACCGACAAGCCGGACGCCTGGGAGGTCCAGGGCAGGGGTGAGCTTCAGCTGGCGGTGCTGGTCGAAACGATGCGCCGCGAGGGCTACGAGCTCACAGTCGGCAAGCCCAAGGTCGTGACGCGCGAGATCGACGGCAAGCTATGCGAGCCGCTCGAGCGGCTCTCGATCGACGTACCCGAGGAGTACATGGGAGTGCTCACGCAGCTTCTCGCTTTGCGAAAGGGCCGCCTCGATCACATGGTCAACCACGACACGGGCTGGATCAGGCTCGACTTTCTCGTTCCTGCGCGCGGCCTGATCGGCCTTCGCTCAGAGTTCCTGACCGAGACGCGCGGCACGGGCATCATCCATTCAACTTTCGAGCGCTGGGCTCCGTGGTTCGGCGAGATCAAGACCCGTCCCACGGGCTCGCTTGTCGCAGATCGGCGTGGGAAGACGGCGGCCTTCGCGCTCATGAACCTTCAAGAGCGCGGGCGTCTCTTCGTCGGCCCTGGCGAGGAGGTCTACGAAGGCACGATCGTCGGCGAGAACGCCCGCTCTGATGACCTCAACGTGAACCCGATCAAGGAAAAGCAGCAGACGAACATCCGGGCGGCAGGCGCCGACGACGCGATCAAGCTCGTCCCCCACCAAAACTTTTCGCTCGACCAGGCGCTCGAGTTCATCGGCGAAGACGAATGCGTCGAGGTGACCCCGGGCGACGTGCGCCTCCGAAAGGTCGCGCTTGGCGCCACCGACCGGGTGCGTCTTGCCCGATCGGCCAAGACCTCTCAGGGGTAGCGTCTAATCCGGGCGCGGGCTCGCTTTGATCGCCACGCTCGCTCATTCGGTAGGGCCTACCCTAAAGAGCATGTGTCGAAATATCCGTACCCTCCACAACTTCGAACCGCCCGCGACCGAGGACGAGGTCCATGACGCCGCCCTGCAGTACGTGAGGAAGATCTCGGGCTCTACGACGCCCTCGCAGGCAAACGCGGAAGCCTTCGAGCGCGCGGTTGCCGAGATCACCGAGGCGACGTCGCATTTGCTCGGGTCGCTGGTAACGAACGCGCCTGCCAAGGACCGCGAAGCAGAGGCGGAGAAGCGCCGAGCTCGCGCACAGGCCAGATACGCCGCCTGACCTGAGCCACGCTTAATCCGGGCTAGCCGGGTCGCCCGGGCTGGGAGGGCGGGGGGTGGCTGCCGTCGAAAGACAGTCGAATGCCGTACCGCGTTTATGTGATCGAGCTCAAGGCGGCCGCGGGACCGCGGCGTGACCCACGCATTCCGTGGGTCTACGTCGGGTCGAGTGCGCGCGACCCTGAGCTCCGCTTCGCCCAGCACGCGCGGGGCTACAAATCCTCAGGTCTCGTTAAGCGTTTCGCGCTCCGGCTGCGTCCCGACCTCTACTCAGATCTCGCACCGTCGCCCAGCTCAAAGGCCGGCGTCGAGGCAGAGACTGCGCGGGCGCGAGAGCTCGCCGAGTGTGGGTTCGTCGCCCACAGCGACGGCACGTCGCACGGCCTTGACAGCGGCGAATGGTCCGAGTGGGGCGCCGATCGGATCGAGCCGATCCGTGCTCACCTGGAAGCGGCAGTGGCAGAGCTCTCAGAAGCATCGTTCGAGAGCCTCACGCCCAATACCTGCGCACGCCTCCTCCACGGGGAGCGTGGCTTCTGGGTCCAGGACTATCTCGATCCCGGCGACCCACCTCCGGG
>JALZIJ010000248.1 GCA_030860375.1 Actinomycetota bacterium
CGCGGAGCACTCCTGGTCGGAGCAGTCTCCTACGGCGCCAGGCGCTGCGGAGTCAAGAAGCCGACCGTCTACACGCGAATCGCCGACAACCTGGGCTTCATCAAGAAGAAGGCGGACTTTCCCTAAAGCCCGAGCGCGGCAGGGATAAGGGGGAGCGGGAGCGACGGGACTCGAACCCGCGACCTCCGGCGTGACAGGCCGGCGCTCTAACCAACTGAGCTACGCCCCCGGCGCCGACGATTCTACGCACCGCACTTGTCGCGGTCGAACTCGGGTAGCTGACGCCCGAGGGCGGACGGGAGCTACTTCAGTTCGGCCTGGCGACCACTACGCTGCGCGCCGTGCGGCTGGTGACTTATGAGAGTGAGCGGGGGCCTCGGGCCGGCGTGGTCGATGGAGAGCGCGTCGTCGATGCTGGGGATGCGCTGGGGAGCGACGGGGCGAGCGTTCGCGAACTCCTTGCCGGCGACCACCTTGCTGAGCTCGAAGGCGCCGTGACCGGCGTCGAAGGAACGTCCCTGGCAGATGCCACGCTTCTCCCGCCCATTCCCGATCCCGAGAAGATTCTCTGTATCGGACTCAACTACCGCGCCCATGCTGAGGAGACGAAGCAGTCGATTCCCGAGGTGCCGACGGTGTTCGCCAAGTTTCGAAACGCCCTCGCTGCCCCGGGCGCGACGGTCGCACTTCCCAAAGCGAGTGCGAAGGTCGACTACGAAGCGGAGGTCTGCATCGTTATCGGCAAGTGCATGAAGGAGGTAGACGCCCAGGCGGCACTCGCCGGGGTCGCCGGCTACACGCTCCTGAACGACCTATCTGCTCGCGACCTCCAACTCGCTACGACACAGTGGATCTCCGGCAAGAGCTTCGACGGCGCCGCGCCCTGCGGGCCGGCGCTGGTGACGGCCGAGGAGGCCGGGCCTCACGACGCGATCGAGTTCTCGCTGACCCTGAACGGCGAGGAGATGCAGCGATCCGGCACCTCCGACCTGATCTTCAAGGTGCCGGAGCTGGTCTCACACATCTCGAACCTGATGACCCTCGAGCCTGGCGACCTCATCTCGACCGGCACGCCGTCAGGCGTGGGCATCGCGCGCAAGCCGAGCGTCTGGCTCCAACCCGGGGACGAGGTCGAGATCAGATCGCCGCAGCTGGGCCGCCTTGCGACCCGGATCGGCTAGGAGCAGCGCCCTCGTCGGGCGCCGATGGGGTGGGGAGCGCGCTCGTGGCGCCTCCCAGGAGCCCGGTACGAAGAATCAAGTCGTCAGCTTCCTGGGCCGGCAGCGGCCGAGAGAGCAGATGACCCTGACCCAGGGCGCATCCGAGCTCAACGAGGCGACCTGCCTGCTCGGGCTCCTCGATTCCTTCGGCCACGGCTTGGAGGTCGAAAACTTCAGCCAAGTCGAGAATCGCGCGCAGGATCGGCGGATCTGAGTCGGGCTTTCCAATCTCGTCGACGAACGGCTTCGCGATCTTCAGGTTGTCAAGCGGAAGCTGCTTGAGATAGCGAAGCGAGGAATGGCCGACGCCGAAGTCATCCACCGCGATCTCGACGCCGAGCGACTTCAACGCGGAGAGCCGGCCCGTCGTCGCGTCCAGATCCTTCATGAGCGCGGTCTCGGTGATCTCGAGAGTGAGCCCCTGCGGATCGAGCTGAGTTGTGCGAAGCGCGTCCGCAACCTGATCAACGATTCCATCGTCTGAGAGCTGGGCCGCCGAGAGGTTGACGCCGACCTTGATCCCGTCGGTCGCCGCCGGGTATCGGGCTCGCCACAGGGCGGTCTGGTGGCAGGCCGAAGCAAGGACCCACCGCCCAAGGTCGTGGATGCGCCCGGAAGCCTCCGCGAGCGGGATGAAGCGGTCCGGCGAGACGAGGCCCTGCGTCGGGTGGTTCCAGCGGACCAGTGCCTCCAGCCCTGCGACCGCGCCGGTCTTGAGGCAGAAGATCGGCTGGTAGTGGAGCTCCAGCTCCGAGGCTTCGATCGCGCGCTTTAGATCGACTTCCATCTCGAGCCGCTCGACGATGTCGGCGTGCATGTGCGGCGCGTAGGCCCGATAGCGACCCTTGCCCTCGGCCTTCGCGCGATACATCGCGAGATCGGCATCGCGAAGGAGCGTTTCGGCGTCTTCGGGACCGGCAGCTATTCCGACGCTTGCGCCGACGTAGACCTCCCGACCCTCAACGGCGATCGGGTCTGCGAGCGAATCGAGCATCCGCCCGGCGGCTGTTGCCGCGTCGGCGGCGTCGTCGATCTCTTCGACCAGGACGGCGAACTCGTCACCGCCGAGGCGGGCGATCGTGTCGGAAGGCCTCAGGCATCCCTTGAGTCGGCTCGCAACCGCGCGCAGGAGCTCATCTCCGGCACGGTGGCCGAGCGAGTCGTTGACCGTCTTGAAGTCGTCGATGTCGATGAAGAGGACGCCGACCGGCTTACCGCTTCGCGAAGCTCGAGCGACCGCGAACGAAAGGCGATCGAGGAAGAGGGCGCGGTTCGGCAGGCCGGTAAGCGAGTCGTGAAACGCCTCGTGCGCGACGTCGTCGAGGGCGCGGGCATGGTTCAGCGCGAGGCTCGTGTGCTCGGCAAGGGCAAGGAGCGACTGCTGGTCGCGAGCGGTGTAGGCACGGTTCGGGTCGCTCGACCCGATGCCAACGCTGCCGATCACGGTCGCGCCTTGGAGGACCGGCGCGGCCATACCGGCGTGAAGGCCTTCGCGCCGCCACAACGCTGGGATCTGGCGGGTCAGAGGGTCGCTCGACTTGTCGACGACCACGAGGCGGCCCTCCTGCATCGCTCGAGCTCCGAGGCCGGGATCGTGGATTCTTCGCCCGGCGGCGAGGAACTCTGCCGACAGGCCGATGGAGGAGACGACGGTCGAGCGATCGCTTCCGTCCATGTCTCGCATGCGCATCATGCCGGCGCTGTCGCCCGAGAGCTCACACGCGGCGGCGACGACCTTGTCGAAGATCTCGTGAAGGGGTTCTTGCGCGACGATGGCCCGCTGGATCGTGGCGAGGCGCTCGAGTATCGCCTGGCGACCCCGAAGCGCTTCGAGCAGGCGTGCGTTCTCGGCCACCTGCATCTCTGAGCTGGCGCGCATGCCGCGCTCCTGGTCGACCAGGCTGAGGGTCCGGCTGCCGAGGGCGATGGCGCGGCCCAGTCCTTGTGCGAGCTCGACCTCCGCCCTCGCGAAGGCGGCGCCTTCGCGAACGATCACCAGGAACCGGTCAGCCTCGCCCACCGGAACGCAGAGCGCCTTGGCCTCGGTGCCCGCCTTGAGCTCCAGCGTCGCGGTCCTGCCGGAGGTCAGCGCGCGAAGGTCCAACGCCGCAAGCGCCCGCGCCGCGCTGCCCGAGGCGAGGACGACTTCGTTTCGCTCGATGATCGCCGCGACTTCCGCGGTCATCACCTCGGCCGCACGTTCGACCAGACGAGACGTAGCCGACGATTCCTCGTCGAACGAGCTGACGAGAGTGAGGAACTCCGACAGCTGGCGGGTCGCCCACCCCGGCGAGAGGGATCCTTCGGAGCCTTGGCTCATCTCGGTCCCTCTAGCGAGATCAAGAGTGGATTCCTCCCATGCGAGCACCGCTGATCGCGGTGAGCCAGCCGGAGGGTTCGTGCGTATGGAAATACACAATTCGCATGTCTAGACATAGAACACAATCAGAAGGAAATAAGTCGCGGGTGAAAACCAGATGAGAATCGCGGTCATAGGAACCGGCATCTCTGGCCTGACCTCCGCGCACCTCCTGTGCCGAGAGCACGACTTGGTCGTCTATGAGGGCCTTACCCGTCCCGGGGGACATGCGAACACGGTTTCCGTGACGGACGGTGACGGTATGACACACGCGGTCGACACCGGCTTCATCGTCCTGAACGAGCGCAACTACCCGAACTTTGAGCGCCTTCTCGCGGAGCTCGAGGTCCCGACTCGCGCGTCGGCCATGGGCCTATCCATCTCGATGCCGGACGGCTCCTTTGAGTTCGCCGGGACGGCGCGCGGACTGTTCGCGCAGCGCTCGAATCTCCTTCGGCCTCGCTTCTTACGAATGCTCAGCGACCAGGTGCGCTTCAACCGCGATGCGCGCGCTCACATTGGCCGCACCGACAGCCCATCCGTTGGCGAGTTCGTTCGGGACATGGGCTATTCGGATTGGTTCATGGAGCGGGTCGTGATGCCCGAGGTCTCAGCCGTCTGGTCGTCCGACCCGGCCGCGGTCTGGGATTTCCCGATCGCGTTCCTCGCCGAGTTTCTCGACAACCACGGTCAGCTCGAGCTGACCGGGCGGCCGCAGTGGCGGACGGTCGTGGGCGGGTCGCGCACCTACGTCAACGCGATCGCAGACGAGCTGGGAGACCGCCTTCGCCTTTCAGCGCCCGTGCACCGCGTGGAGAGGCTTACGAGCGGCGGTGTCGCCGTCGAGGCAGAGGGGTGCGAGATGGAGATCTTCGACGAAGTCGTCATCGCCGCCCACTCCGACCAGGCGCTGGCGATGCTGGCGGCGCCGAGCGAAGCCGAGCGAGATGTCCTCGGCGCGATGACCTACCAGCCGAACGAGGCGGCCCTCCACACCGACGCTTCGATCATGCCGCGACGAAAGGACGCATGGGCCAGTTGGAACTTCCACCTCAACGAGGATTCAGAGCTCCCGACCATGAGCTACTGGATGAACCGCCTCCAAGGACTTGACGCGCCAGATGACATCTTCGTTACGCTGAACAGCACCGACTCGCTCGACCCGGCGAAGATCATCGACGTGATCGAGTACGCACACCCGATCGTGACGCACGACGCGATGGCGGCGCAAGGGCGTTGGGCTGAGATCTCGGGCGCCGATCGCATCCACTTCTGCGGCGCATACTGGCGCTGGGGTTTTCACGAGGACGGCTGCTGGAGCGCGATCCGAGCGGCCGAGTCGCTGCTCAGCGCTGCAGCGCCTTCCCCGTTCGAGATGGAGGTTGCGGCATGACTCAGAACAGCGCCATCTATGAGGGCTGGGTCCGTCACCGCCGCCACGATCCCGTGTCCCATGAGTTCCGCTACCCGCTCTTCATGGCCTACCTCGACCTCGACGAGTTGCCTTGGGTCCTCGATGAGTATCGAGGCTGGTCCGCACGGCGCCCGGCGCTCGCCCGCTTCAGGCGCTCAGACTACCTCGGCGATCCTGCACGTCCGCTCGCGGATTGCGTTCGCGAAGCGGTGGCCGAGCGCTCGGGCCCGGAGGCCGCCGGCCCGATCCGCCTTCTCACCAACCTTCGTTACTTTGGGCACGCCTTCAACCCCGTCTCTTTTTACTACTGCTTCGACAAGCGCGGCGAGCGCGTCCAGTCCGTCCTCGCCGAGGTGACGAACACGCCGTGGGGGGAGCGCCACTCCTACCTTCTCGGGCGTCCGGACGGGTCCGAGGGCGTGATTCGAAACGAGGTGGTAAAGGCCTTCCACGTTTCCCCGCTCATGGACATGGAGCACACCTACGACTGGCGCTCTTCACAACCGGGCCCGCGCCTTCAGGTGCACATCGACTCTCAAGCTTCCGATTCCGAGCGCCACACTTTCGATGCGACGCTGTCGCTTGAGCGTCGCGAGCTCTCGCCTCGGACGATGCGCCGCATCCTCGTTCGCTACCCGGCGATGACGACGCAAGTCGTCGCGAAGATCTACTGGCAGTCGCTGCGACTGTGGCTGAAGGGCGCTCCCTACTCCCCACACCCGGAGCAGTCGTGAGCGAGCGCCACCGCGACACGATCGCAAGAAGGGTCGGGCACGGGATGCTCCGCCACGTAACCGATGGTTGCCTCGACGTCACCGAGAACGGGCGAACGACCACGTTCGGCTCCCCCTCCTCGGATATCCGGGCGCATCTGGAGATCTGTGATCCCGCCGCCTGGACCACGCTTCTTCGCGGCTCGACCGGTTTCGCGCAGGGCTATATCGACCACCTCTGGGTGACTGACGATCCTGTCGGCGTTGTGCGGGTCGTCGCGCGCTCGATGCCGCCGCTCGATCGCATGAGAAAGCGCTGGCACCCCCTCCTCGGAAGCGCCCAGAAGCTTGGCCGGATGGTGCCGCGGAACACGCGCGGCGCCGCCCGCCACCACATCTCCGCCCACTACGACCTTGGAAACGACCTGTTCGAATCGTTCCTCGACGAGCGCCTCATGTATTCGAGCGCTTACTACCCGACGCCGGACGCATCACTGGACGAGGCGCAGCGCGAAAAGCTCGATCGCCTCTGTCGCCAGCTCCGGCTCACCGAGGATGACCATCTCGTCGAGATCGGCACGGGCTGGGGAGGGATGGCGATCTACGCCGCTTCGGAGTTCGGCTGCCGGGTCACAACCACGACGATTTCAGCCGAACAGCGGGAGTACGCCCTCGAGCGCATTGCAGAGGCAGGCCTCGAAGACCGCATCACGGTGCTTTTCGAGGACTACCGCGACCTTCGCGGGAAGTTCACGAAGCTCGTCTCGATCGAGATGATCGAGGCCGTCGGCTGGCAGTACTTCGAGACGTTCTTTCGCAAATGCTCGAGCCTCCTGGAAGACGGCGGCCTGATGGCGCTCCAGGCCATCGTGATCGACGACGACCTTTACGAGTTGGAGAAGGCGTCGAAGAGCTTCGCCAACACGGTGGTCTTCCCCGGGGGCTGCTTGCCCTCCGAGCGCGTCATCGCCCAGATCGTCGCGCGCGACACGGACATGAGGGTGCGCTGGGTGGACGACATCACGCCGCACTACTCCGAGACGCTTCGCGAGTGGGCCGAGCGCTTCGAGGTGGCGTGGCCGGACCTTCGAGGCAACGGCTACGACGAGCGCTTCAAGCGCATGTGGACCTTCTACCTCGCCTTCTCCGAGGGAGGCTTTCGGGAGCGGCGGATCCGCGACCTCCAGATGGTCTTCGCCAAGCCCGGCTTCGCCCCGCCCGCGCTTCGCGAGCCCGCGGTCGCGACCGCAACGGCGTGACGCTTCGAAGCGCGAGAGCCGGCGAGGGTCCACCCCTCGTCCTCATCCACGGACTCGGCGGAAGCCACATCGTGTGGGAGCCGGTGATGGACCTCCTCGCTCGCGAGCGTGACGTGATCGCGGTCGACCTGCCGGGCTTCGGCGACTCGGATCCTCTGCCGGTCCGAACCCGCCACAGCCCGCTGGAGATGGGCCGGACGGTGAGCGCTCACCTCGAGTCGCTGGGTGTCGAACGCCCCCACCTCGCCGGCAATTCGCTCGGCGCTTGGACAGCGCTCGAGATGGCTGCCGACGGTAACGCGGCGTCGGTCTGCGGCATCTCTCCGGCGGGTCTCTGGCGGAGGAAGCTCGGCCCTCGCGCCTACAACACGCGCAAAGCGGGTCAGCGCGCCCGCGGGTTCATCACGCGCGCGGTTCGCACGGAGCGTGGTCGCCGCGCCCTCCTTGCCACCACCATGGCGCGGCCCGAGCTCTTGAGCCCGGATGAAGCGGTCAGATGGGTCGCGGCATGGCTCGATGCGCCGTCCTACGACGACGCGAACGACATGATGCGCGGCGATCCCTTTGAGCGCGCCGATGAGGTCGACGTCCCGGTAACCATCGTCTGGGGTGAGCGCGACCGACTTGTCAGGCCGCCGCTCAAGGAACGGATGCCGCTAGGGACGCGCTACTCCACCGCGCCAGGCTGGGGCCATACGCCTACCCGCGACGATCCAGAGGGTGTTGCCCGCGTCCTGCTCGAGGCCAGCGCGGGCGACCGCCGAGGGTCCAAAGGACACCAAACCACGGCCCGCGCCTGACCAATGACTGACGCGAAAGATGGGTTCTGCCGGTCCTATGCGACTAATCCATCTCTCGGTGCCGTTAGGGCGCCCTAAGAATCGTGGTAGGGTGGTCGCATGCCCGAGGTTCGCGCGGTCAAGACGAAGAAGAAATGCTGCAAGTCCGGTCCGCGATGTAAGCGCTGCCCGGCCGCGATGAAGAAGCTCGAGCGTCGCGGCCTCGCTACTCGCGTTTCGAAGCGCCACTACGTCGTTTCCCTCGACGCGACCAAGAAGGATCTGAAGCTCGCACGAGCCCGCTGAGCCGGTCCCCTCCGCGACGGCAGGATTCGTATCGCTATGCGGGATAAACCCTGCCCTCGTGCGTAGGATGCGCCGCTTGAGGCGAGACATGGAGGTTCTTTCGTGAAGATGCGTGCTGCGGTGCTGGAGGAGTTCGGCGAACCGCTGGTGGTTCAAGAGGTCGATCTGGCGGATCCGGGACCGGGCGAGGTGCTTGTGCGCCTGGTTGCCTGCGGTGTCTGCCATACGGATCTCTACACGGCATCGGGCGTCGACCCGTCCGGGTATGCGCCCACCGTGCTCGGCCATGAGGGCGCAGGGGTCGTCGAGGCTTGCGGGGAGGGCGTCACCGACGTTGCTCCAGGTGACCACGTCGTCACGCTCTTCAGCCCTCAGTGCCGCGAGTGCGTCCACTGCCTCGACCCACGTACGAACCTCTGCCTCTCGATCCGCGAGCAGCAGAACATCGGTTATCTCCCCGACGGCACCACTCGTCTTTCGCGCAACGGCGAGCCGGTACGCCACTTCATGGGCACGTCCACCTTCGCCGAGTACACGGTGATGCCCGAGATCGCGCTCGCAAAGGTCGATCCGGCGGCAGAGCTAGACCGCGCGTGTCTCTTTGCGTGCGGCCTCTCGACCGGGCTCGGCGCCGCGATGTTCACCGCGAAGGTAGAGGTCGGCTCGACTTGCGTCGTGTTTGGTGCAGGAATGGTCGGGCTTGGCGCGGTGGCGGGATGCCGCCTCCAGGGCGCCGAGCGGATCATCTGCGTCGACCTCGCCGACGAGCGACTCGAGCTGGCGAAGGGCCAGGGCGCGACCCACCTCATGACCGGTGGGGATGACGTCGTCGAAAGGATCCTCGACGAGACGGGCGGCTTCGGCGCCGACTACACCTTCGAGGCGACCGGGATCACGACTGTGATGCGCCAAGCGGTCGAATCGGCGCGCATGGGCTGGGGCCTTGCGACGGTCGCGGGCGTCGCCGGCAAAGGCGAGACGCTCGACGTGATCCCACGCTTTCTCATCACCGGCCGGCGGATCGCGGGCTCATCGTTCGGCGGTGTCAAAGGCCGTGACGGCGTGCCGATGCTGGTCGACCGCTATCTCGCCGGCGACATCGACGTCGACCCTTTCATCTCGCATCGCCTGACACTCGACGAGGTGAACGAAGGCTTCGAACTGATGGAGGCCCAGGACGGCATCCGGAGCGTCATTGACTTTTACTGATAGTGCGGCCTTCCCCTTCGAAGGGCCGCCCCGAAACCAGGAGGCACAGATTGATCTTGCAGCGAGTCGAACAGTCCGAGTGGCTTTCCAACGCGTACCTCGTCATCGACGAGCCGGGCGGGCACGGCGTCCTCGTCGATTCGAACGGCGTCACGGATCCCCTCGCCGAGCGGGCCGAGCGCGAGGGAACGAAGATCACGCACGTCCTCCTCACCCACCACCACTGGGACCACGTCTTTGGAATGGAGGATCTCGCGAAGCGCTTCGGGGTGCCGATCCTCGCGCACGAAAAGACCGCCGAGCTCCTCGACGGCAAGGTCGTCGAGACGTTCACCGGCGGCGACGTCATCGAATCAGGTGACCTAAGGATCGAGGTGATCGAAACGCCGGGCCACTGCGCCGACCACTGCGCGCTCAAGGTCGGCGAGACCGACGTGATCACGGCCGATGTCTTGTTCAAGGGCACGGTCGGTGGCACGCGCGCTCCGGGCGCGACTGGCTTCGACGACCTGAAGAGCTCGATCATGGACAAGCTGATGGAGCTGCCGCACGAGATGCGTGTCCACCCGGGCCACAAGCAACCGACCACGATCGGCACGGAGTGGGAGGAGAACCCCTTCATCCGGATCTGGCGCGGCCTTGACGTCGAGGGCTCGGAGCCGGTCTCGATCGGCCCCGCCGACGCCGAGGAGCGCGACGAGGCGACGATGGTCCTCTGGGCACCGGATTACGACGGCGGCAACAAGGCCTGGGTGCGCCTCGAAGACGGCGCCGACACCATCGTCGGCGGCTCGCAGGTCAAGCGCGAAAGCTGACCCAACCAGCGGGTCGAAAAACGTACGCAGTCCAGCGGATATTCGACCCACGCTCTCATGCCGGCCGGCGTCACGCGGTTCGGGTCGAACAAAGCGCACGCAGCGGAGGAAGTTCGACCCGCACTTGCGGCAAACTGTGCTTGGGCGGTTAGCTCAGTTGGGAGAGCATCACGTTTACACCGTGAGGGTCGCCGGTTCGAGCCCGGCACCGCCCATATGGATTTGGGAATAGAGGGCCGCATAGCGCTCGTAATGGGCGCGAGCCAGGGGATCGGCAAGGGAATAGCGGCGGCACTTGCCGCCGAGGGCGCGAAGGTGGCTATGGCCAGCCGTTCGATCAAGCGGCTCGACGCGGCCGCGGCGGACATCGATGGGGAAACGGCAACGTTCGAGGCCGATACCGCCGACCTCGACCGGCTCGCGGCACTGCCGCAGGAGGTTGCCGAAAGGCTGGGCGGGCCTACCGAAATCCTGGTCACCAACACGGGCGGCCCGCCGTCCGGCGGAGCGCTCGATCGCGCCGCTGAGGAGTGGGAGGACGCGTACGGCCAGCTCGTCCTGGCGCCGCGCGCGCTGATCGAGGTGACGCTTCCCTTGATGCGCGAGCGTGGCTGGGGCCGGATCGTGAACGTCGGCTCGAGCTCGACGATCGAGGCGATTCCGCACCTGGCGCTTTCGAACGTGCACAGGATGGCGGCGATCGGCTACTTCAAGACCCTGGCGCGCGAGGTCGCCGGCGACGGAGTCACTGTGAACACGGTCGCTACGGGAAAGATCGCGACGGATCGGCTCGCAAAGCTGAGCGGCTCAATGGACGCAGCGCGCGAGATGGCCTCCGAACAGGTTCCTGCGGGGCGACTCGGCACCCCGGAGGAGTATGGGGATCTGGTTGCGTTCCTCTGCTCAGAGCGAGCGGGCTACATCACCGGGACGACGGTCCCGATTGACGGCGGCCTCCTTCGCGCGACGTGAGCCGTTCGGGCATTGGGGCACGCTTCTGAACAAGCGGGGCGTTCCGTTCTTGAGCGAAGCTGACTGCCTCGCCTACGCGCGCTGAGGCGCTGCGCCCGCAGGGACGCGCAGGTCGCCACGACGGGCGCGAACGAGGAGCCAGGTGCCCCCGGCGAGGATCATCACGATGCTGATGAACTGCGGTTGCGTAAGGCCGAGGGCCACCTCATCATTTCTGCGGATGAACTCGACGAGGACGCGCTCCGCCCCGGTCAGGACGAGGTAGAGAGAGAAGAGCCCGCCGACGCTGAACGCATCGCGCATGCGCCACAAGGCGTAGGCGATCGCCCCGGTGGCAAGGGCCTCGTAGACCGGCGTCGGGTGGACCTCCTCGGTGGTCGGCACCGTGCCGTCGGGATAGGCCATGGCCCACGGCCCGTCCCAGGGGATGCCGTAGTCGCCGTCGCCGGCAAGCTGGCAGCCGACCCGCCCGATCGCATAGCCCAGCGCGAGCGGCACCGCTGCGGCGTCACAGATCTGCCAGAACGGGATGCCCCGCCACCGCGCCCAAGCGAGGACCCCGATCGCACCGCCGACGGCGCCGCCGAACCACACCAAGCCAGAGCCCGAGAAGAACGGCTCACCCGGGTTCTGGATGACGTAATCGATCTTGGCACCGATCAGCCCGCCGACGAGCCCCGCGAAAACCATTTCGTAAGCCCAGTCGGGCGACTTGCCGAGCTCCGTAAAGCGCTTGGCGAGCACGGCCCCCGCACCGATGAAGCCGAGCGCGAACATCAGACCAAAGGTCTGGAGAGTGAGGGGGCCGATGTCTATCTCGGGCTGCATGGTGTTGGCGCCGGGAGGAGTCGAATTCCTCGGTCATAGCCCCGACGGGGATCGAACCCGTGTTTCCGGAATGAAAATCCGGCGTCCTGACCACTGGACGACGGGGCCGTAGCATCGCCAGTTTAGGGGGGGTGGGCCGTTTCTCTGCCGCCCTGCGGACGTAACTCGACCCACCCCTGGGATTACGCCCCGTCGAGTCGAAGGAGGGCGTCTTTAGCGCGCGACGAGAAGCTCGAGGAGCGCCTTTTGCGCATGGAGGCGGTTCTCGGCCTGGTCCCATACCGCCGAGCGCTCGCCGTACAGGAGTCCCTCGGTGATCTCCTCGCCGGGGTGGGCGGGCAAGCAGTGGAGCACCACCGCGTCGTCGGCCGCGGCCTCCAGCAGCTCTTCGCGCAGCTGATACGGCGCCAGCGCCTGGCGCCGTTCGTTCGCCGTCGCCTCGTCGCCCATGCTCACCCAGACGTCCGTGTAGAGGGCGTGGGCGCCCGCCGCCGCCTCGAACGGGTCATCGGTCAGCTGGGCCGCCTCCCCGTCATCAAGTTGATACCCCTCCGGCGCTGCCACCACGACCTCGACCCCCGCCATCCCGCCGAGAACGGCGAGTGAGCGAGCGACGTTGTTGCCGTCCCCCACATAGGCGACACGCAAGCCGTCCAGCTTTCCGAACCGCTCCGCGAGCGTCGCCAGGTCGGCGAGGGCTTGGCAGGGATGGTGAAGCGGCGTCAGTCCGCTGATCACGGGGACATCAGCGTGCTCCGCGAGCTCTGCTACCCGCTCGTCCGAGCCTGAGCGGATGACCACGCCCGAGACGAATCGCGAGAGCATCCGCGCCGTGTCGGCCACGGACTCGCCCCTGCCGAGCTGAAGCTCGTCCGCCCTGAGCTCGACCGGGTTGCCGCCCAGCTCCGCGACGGCGACTTGAAACGAGATGCGCGTCCGGGTCGAGGGGCGCTCGAACAGAAGCGCCACTGATTGGCCACTCAGCGCGTCTTCGGCGAAGCCCTCGGCGCGACCCTTCTTGAGCTCGGCCGCCCGTTCGACGAGTGCCTCAACCTCGGCAGGCGCAAGCTCTTCACCAGTTAGGAAATGTCGGAGCGCCATCTTGGAAGCGGCGATACTAGTCTGCCTCGACCCCACGTCCCGCAAGATCGGAGAGCCAATGGCAGCCGCAAAGAAGGGGGCGCAGACCAAGCGGTCGAAGCCCGCCGCCAAGAAGACACCCACCCGCTCGTCCGCCAAGACATCCACTCGCGAATCCGCAGCAACCCGTGGCGATAAGAGCGTTGAGGCGTTTCGCGACGCACTCGAAAAAAGCGTCACCCTCAGTCGGGAGCGCATCCAGGAGGTCATGGACGACGCCGTCAAGCGCGGCCGCATGACGCGAAGCGACGCCGAGGAAACCGTCAGCCGCCTCGTCTCGAAGGGCCGCCAGCAGACCGACGAGCTGGTTGCCGAGCTCGAGAAGCTCCTCGAGGGCGCCCGCAAGGGCGTGGAGTCGCGGGTTGCGCCGGCGCGCAAGCGCGCCGAGGAGGCCGCAGCGCGCGCCGTCCAGCGAGCTCGTTCGACCGCCGAGCCTGCGCTCGTCGAGGCCGACAAGCTCCGTCGCCGTGCGGGGGTCGCCGCGGGCGGGCCGATCACGGGCTACGAGAGCCTGAACGCGACCCAGGTGAAGTCGCGCCTCAAGGACATGACGAAGGCCGACCTGCGCAAGGTGCGCACACAAGAAAAGCGCGGCAAGGCGCGCAAGGGCATCCTGGACGACATCGAAAAGCGCCTGTAACCATTGGGGCGTGTCCACAGCGCCCCCCAAGACCCCTCGTCCCTATAAGGGGGAAGAGCTCGAGCTGACCGTCGAGTCGCTCGCCCAAGGCGGGCGGGGCGTCGCGCGCCGGGACGACGGGTTCGTCGTCTTCGTGACCGGCGGCCTCCCGGGTGACCGTGTCAGGGCCCGCGTTTCACGCTCGAAGCGCGGCTACGCCGAGGCGGCCTCGATCGAGCTCCTCGAGCCGAGCCGGGAGCGGATCGCCGACACATGCGTCCACGAAGGCGAGCCCTGCCCCGGAGCGCCGTGGCAAGGACTGGCCTATGAGCGCCAGCTCGAGCTGAAGGCCGAGCAGGTGGACGAGGCGCTCCGACGCCTCGGTGGCCTCGATGGATTCGAGATGGAGCCGATCGTCCCCGCCGCATCCGAGTGGCGCTACCGCAACAAGCTCGAGTACTCATGGGGCGACTCGGACGGCGAGACTGTGCTCGGCTTCCACCCACGCGGGGATTGGCGGCGCGTCGTCGACGTCGAGGACTGCCATCTCGCGTCGGAGAAGAACAACGCGGCGCGAAACGAGATCCGCGAGTGGGCTCGCGAGAACGCCCTACCGCCGTATGAGGCGGGAGACGAGCGCGGCGTCCTTCGCCACCTCGTGGTTCGCGAAGGCACTCGGACCGGCCAGGTCCAGACGCGCCTAGTCACGGCCCCGGCTGAGTTTGCCCGTCCCCCGGTTGACCTCCATACGGTCATCGACGGTCCGTCGGGCGGCACGGACGGCCCTACTGGAGTGCTCGGAGAGGAGTACCTCGAGGAGGAGCTCTCGGGCCTTCGTTTCCGCATCTCCCACCCCGCCTTCTTTCAGACAAACACCGAGATGGCCGAGGTGCTCTACGACATCGCGGGCGAGTACGCCGCCCTCTCCGGCTCCGAGAAGGTATGGGACCTCTTTTGCGGGATCGGGACGATCGGCCTATCGCTCGCGAGCCGGGCCGGCTCGATCTGGGGCCTCGAGTCGGTGCCCGAGGCCGTTGCGGACGCCGAGCGAAACGCGAAGCGAAACGGCATCGGCAACGCCCGGTTCGTGACCGCAGACGCGCGCCTCGGCATCCGTCCCCTGATCGAGCAGGCCGAAAAGCCGGACGTGGTCGTCATCGACCCGCCGCGCGCCGGTCTGTCCAAGAAGATCGTCCGCCGCCTGATCGAGGCGGAGGCGCCGCGCATCGTCTACGTCTCCTGCAATCCAACCACGCTCGCGCCCAACGCCGCGCAGCTCGTCGAGGCGGGATACGAGTTGAAGCGCATCCGGCCCGTCGACATGTTCCCGCAGACGCCGCACGTGGAGTGTGTGGCACTGCTCGAGCGCACCGCGGGGTAGTTTCCCGGCATGACGGAGAGTTCACGAGGCTTCGGGGTAGCGGCCGGGCTCGACCCCGAGATCGCGACACAGCTGGCCTCGCGTTGCGATGAGCTCGGCTACGGCTCGATCTGGTCGAACGACACACCGATGGCCAGCGGACTGGAAACGCTCGCCGCCTTCGCCGAAGGCTCCGAGCGGCTGGACCTCGGCGTCGCGGTCATCGCACTCGATCGCCGTGAGCCCGAGGAGATCGCCCGGACGATCGAAGAGCTGGGGCTGCCACGCGAGCGCCTGTGGCTCGGGGTTGGCGCCGGCTTTTCGAAGAAGCCGCTCACAGGGATGCGCGAGAGCCTCCCCGCCCTTCGAGAGGCGCTCGGCGACATCCGCCTCGTGCTCGCGGCCATGGGTCCGAAGATGTGCCGATTCGCAGGCGCCGAGTTCGACGGAGTCTTCTTCAACTGGATGACGCCCGAGTTTGCCGCGGCAGCCCGCTTAAACGTCGAGAAGGGCGCAGCCGACGCAGGGCGCGAGACGCCGCCGGTGATGGGCTACGTGCGCACCGCCATCGGCGACGACGCCCGCCCTCGCCTCGCCAAGGAAGAGGGCTTCTACCGCCAGCTTCACGACGGCTACAAACATCACTTCGACCGCCTCGACGAAGCGGTCGGCACCGTCGGCGTGGCCGAGCCCGACTCGGCCGCAGCCCAGCGCCAGCTCTCCGAGTTCGAGGCGCTGGACGTCACCGTAGTCCGAGGCCTAGCGAGCGCCAACCTGGAAGCAATGGCAACGCTCGCCGAACTGGCCGGACCATGAGGAGGATGGTGGCCATGGCCGCTGTGGCCTTCCTGACCCTGGCATCGAGCGCCGACGCCGCACCCCGGGGCCCCCTGGACCACGAGGGCCGCTGGATCACCGACAAGCGAGGACGAGTGGTGATCCTCCACGGCTGGAACATGGTCTACAAGGTCGGCTCCTACCGCCCCGAGGACACCGGCTTCGGTTCGAACGACATGCGCTTCTTGCGCCGCCACGGGTTCAACACGATTCGCCTCGGCCTCATCCAGAAGGGCGTCGAGCCCAACCTGCCTAGGTCCGACGGCAAGGCCGATTACCGCGACGGCTACCTCCGTTCGATCGCCCGCACCGAAAGCAAGCTCGCCCGCCACGGGATCTTCACCCTCCTCGACGTCCA
>JALZIJ010000265.1 GCA_030860375.1 Actinomycetota bacterium
CCGAGCTTTCGGCGCAGATAGCCGACATAGACGTCGACCACGTTGGAGCCCGGGTCGTAGTCGTAACCCCAGACGTGGGCCAGTAGCTGCTCGCGGCTCAGGACCTGATTCGGGTGCTCGAGGAAGGTCCGGAGCAGCTCGAACTCGCGGGCCGAAAGCTCGACCGAGGCAGAGCCGGCGCTGACCCATCGGGTCCGCAGGTCCAGCGTGATGCCGCCTTCGGAGATCTGGTGGCGCTCCTCGGGCGAGCTCGAGTCCCCTCGAAGGCGGGCGCGAACCCGGGCGACAAGCTCTTCGAAGTGAAACGGCTTTCCGATGTAGTCGTCCGCTCCTGCCTCGAGACCTGCGATACGATCGGAGGTGTCGTCTCGTGCCGTGAGGATGATCACCGGCATCTTGTTGCCGCCTGCCCGCAGGTCGCGAAGGACGTCCAGCCCATCCCGTCCGGGCAGGCCGAGGTCCAGGATGAGGAGGTCGAAGTCCGCGTCATTGGCCATCGCGCTCGCCCCGACCCCATCCGCGACAACCGTTGTCGCGAAGCCGCCCGCGCGCAGGCCCTTTTCGAGGAAGGCCGCGAGACGGGGTTCGTCCTCAGCGATCAGGAGTCGCGCCATGGGTCCTCGCTGGGCTCGTCCTCGGGATCGACCGGAATCAGGATCGAAAACTTGGAGCCAACCCCGGGTGCGGCCTCGAGCTCGACCACACCGCCGTGGGCCTCGGCGATCGCCTTCACGATCGCGAGCCCTAGGCCGGCGCCATGGCCGTGACCCAGTTTCGTGCCGCCGCCCGCGAAAAAACGCTCGAAGATACGCTCTTGTTCGTGCGGTTCGATTCCGTCGCCTTCGTCTCGCACCCAGAGTCTCACGACGCCTTGCTCTATGGCGCTTCCGATGGCGATCGCGTCCGGACCGCGCGTGTGCTTGACGGCGTTTTGAGCCAGGTTCATCACCGCTGACGTAAGCCGGTGAGGATCGGCGTGGATCAGACCCACGTCCGCACGGTCGATGATCCAGCGCCGGACACCGAGGGTGCGCGCCTTTGCAAACAGCTCATGAGTCAGCAGATCGAGGTCGAGAGGCTCGGGGCGCAGGAAGTCGGGTCGGTCTGAGCGGGCGAGGAGGAGAAGGTCGTCGACGAGGCGTGTCATGCGCTCGAGCTCATCTTGGATGACCACGGTCGCCTCGGCGCGCTCGACAGGGTCGTCGCCGAGCGTCTCGATGTGTCCGCGGATGACCGTGATGGGCGTTCGAAGCTCATGCCCGACGTCGGCGAGGAACTCCTTTTGGTCGGCGAATGCCAGCTCGAGTCGGTCGAGCATCCCGTTGAAGGTTCGTCCAAGGTCGGCGATCTCGTCGCCACCGCGGACGTCCACGCGGTCAGAAAGGTCCGTGTCGGTGATCGTGCGCGTGGTCCGCGCAAGCGCCCGGAGCGGCTGTACCGCGCGCCCCGCGGCAAGCCAGATGAAGAGGGAGGCCAAGAGCGTGACGACGACGCTGACCGCAACGGCAAGCCCAACAGCGCTCTCGACCTGCGTGCGTTCGTCGTTCAGGCGCTCGCCGGCGACGAGGACGCCCGTCCGGCCGCCGCCGGTGATATCTACCGCCACGTACTGAAGCTCGCCACCGCTCGTCGAGACATGATTGGCCGCGGGCTCGGTGATGTTTGCGAGGCTCGCCAGCTCCTCAGGAAAGTCCTCGCCGTCCGTGGCGTTCGGCTTACCGTCTATGAAAGTCGCGAGGAAGCCGTCGTCCGGCGCGCGCTCGCGCTCGAGGTAGACGTCAAAGATCCGTTCGAGATCCCCGTGCAGCGGCTCGCGAGTGGAAGGGTCCTTGCCAGTGGCTGCCAGGGAGCGAAGCGAATCCACCTGGGCCTCGAGGGTCACGCGAACGTCGTCGTTGATCCGCGAGATCAGCACCTGGCGAAGGACAAAGAGCGAGACCGCGGTCGAGATGACCAGGAGGACGAAGAAAGAGGCGAGAACGCGAGTCCTGACGTCGCCCAGGAGGGGATGGCGGCGGGGCTGGTCGGCGTAGCCGCCCCGGCCACCGGCCAGGCCGCTCAAGCTCGCCGGCAGCTTTGGGTCCGCCAAATCGGCGCTGTCCTCGCGAGCGGGCGCCATGAGAAGCGGTCACGATACCCCGCGACGGGCGGGCCTGACGCGTTCGGCCGACGCGGCGGGCAGAAGCGTGCGAGCTGCCTAGGGGCTCGGCTCGATCTCTCTGTAGAGCGCGGGACGGCCGACCTGATCCATGAGGCGGGCCACGGTGTCGTCGTACTGGTCACCGCTAGGAGTATTGCCGCCACCTTCGAGGGATGGGGTGTCCCCGCCGACAATTCCTCCCTCGGAGGACTCGCCGCTGACTGAACTGTCTAGTGCACGCGGACCAAAACCGTTTCTTCGATCGGGTCTGGACGCCCCCCGGCTCATGTCGCCGCGCTTCTTTTGCTCCTTGCCCTCAGGCGGCGGAAGATCGAGCGCGGTGGGCCCGTTGCCCTCCGCCTCGATTCCCGACAAGTCTCCGGGCTCGGACGGGCGCAAGAAGACCATGAACACGATTGCAGAGAGGACTGCCACTCCAACGGCTTGGAGCGCGACGGTCCTATGGCGGCCGCTCACCTGAGCGGCCCGCATGCATAACGCAGGTACACGAGGTAGTAGGGTGCCTACGCATCATGAGAAGCGGATGAGATTCGCATGAGAGGGGACGCGAAGATGAGACAGACTCTCATCCGCCGCTCACCTTTCTCTCACGGTCGGACCCTATGTTCACCTGCAATGAGACGATCAATCGGGGGAGGAAACTGCAGCTTATGACCAAGAATCTCAAAAACAGGACGACCGGACTACTGGTAGTGGCAGTGCTGAGCATCGGCGCGATGCCGGCGATCGCATCCGCACAGGGTTCAATCGACGCAGGCCCGACCGCTGATCAGTACGACCCGGCCACCATCACCTTCGAAAACCGCGCCGGCGACCCAGGCAGCGGAGACGCCCCAAGCAGCGGAGGCCTCAACGACTCGGTCGGCTCGCTCCCGTTCACGGGGTTCGACGTCATCGCGATGCTCGCGGTCGCGCTCGCCGTGACCGGCCTCGGCCTTGCGCTCCAAAGGGCAGTCTCACGGGAGCCTCGCGAGCTGAACTAAAGCTCGATCCGATCGTCTCGTTTATGGGGGTATAAGCGCGCCGGCTCTTGGGGCCGGCGCGCTTTCGTTTTAAAGGCCCCAGCTCAGATCTTCTTTGTCCGCCGCCTGTTTCTGACTCCTTCCGCCCGTAGGCGCCTCGCCTTTCCGATCTCGGCCACGTCGGGTCCGTTCTTGTCAGGCCCCGGCGTTTCGAGGACCGCTGGGAGGCCATCGAATCGCGGTTCAGACAAAAAGACTCGGAGCCCTCGGTCGCCCAGCTCACCCTGGCCGAGGCTGGCGTGACGGTCACGATTCGAGCCAAGGGGCATTTGCGAGTCGTTGATATGGAGGGCACGGAGGCGCTCCAGGCCGATCTTGAGCTCGAGCTCGTCGACGATGTCCGAGAGCGAGTCGCGCTCGCGGACCTCGAAGCCGGACGCGAGTAGGTGGCAGCAGTCGAGGCAGATGCCGATGCGCTCGCTCGCGCCGCCCAGCTCGACCAGGCGCGCGAGCTCTGAGAGGTCACGGCCGAGCGTGCCTCCTGCCCCCGCCGTGTCCTCAAGGAGCAGCGGGCAAGACCCGGTCTCGGCCAGGGCTTCCTGGATCGCGTTCCCCGCGGCCTTCATGCAGCTCTCGTAGTCCTCCTTCTTCTGTGATCCGGGGTGGAGGACAACGCCGGCCGCCCCGATTCGATCGCCCAGTTCGAGGGCGCCCGTCAGCGCGTCGATCGACTTTCCGCGGACCTCGCGCTCGAGTGAGGCGGCGTTGATCAGATAGACGGCGTGGATCAAAACCGCCTCGACTCGCGACGAGGCGATCCCGTCGCAAAAGGCGGCCACGTCTGAGTCCTTGAACGTCTGAGGGCGCCAGGCGCGAGAGCTCTGGTTGAAGATCTGGATCGCGTCGCATTCGAGATCGACCCCCCGCGCGACCGCGTTTGGGAGCCCGCCCGCTATGGATACATGCGCGCCTATGAGCATTGAGAACGAGACTAGAAGGGTCCGCTTCGCACCGTCCCCAACCGGTGCACTCCACATCGGGGGCGCCCGCACGGCGCTATACAACTGGCTCGCGGCCACGGGGTGGGGCGGCTCGATGGTGCTTCGCATCGAGGACACTGACCGCGAGCGCTCGATCCCGGAGAACGTCGACCAGATCATCGAGGCGCTCCGCTGGCTCGAGCTGGGCTGGGACGGGGAGCCGGTGTCCCAATGGGAGCGGCGCGAACGGCACGCAGAGGCGGTCGACCGCCTCTTGGCGTCCGGGGACGCCTACCGCGATCCGTCCTCCGCCGCGGACGTGAAGGCCTGGAAGGAGGCGAACGGAAATCGCGGCTACCGCGGGAAGGCCCGAGCCGAGCCAGATGCAGCCACCCGACTGCGGGTGCCGAACGAGGGAACGACGACCGTTCGCGACCTCCTCCGCGGCGACGTCTCGTTCCCGAACGAGGCGCAGGATGACTTCGTGATCGCGAGGGGGGACGGGACCCCGCTCTACAACCTCGCCGTAGCGGTGGACGATGCCGAGATGGGGATCACCGACGTGATTCGCGGCGACGACCACCTTTCGAACACGCCCAAGCAGGCGTTGGTCCTAAGGGCGCTCGGCTTTGAGCCACCGCGCTTCGTCCATCTCCCGCTCCTCCACGGCCCCGACGGGAAGAAGCTCTCGAAGCGCCACGGAGCCGCCTCTGTGCAGGAGCTCCGCGCCGCGGGCTACCTGCCGGCCGCCGTCCGAAACTACCTGGCGCTCCTCGGATGGGGGACAGACGACGACACGACCATCATGGACACGAAGGAGCTCGTCGAGCGTTTCGACGTTTCACGGATCGGCCGCGCGTCGGCGATCTTCGACGAGCGAAAGCTTCGATGGCTGAACGGGCGCTTTATGCGTGTCCTTCCGATTGCGGAATACGTCGCGGCTGTGGAAGGCCACCTCCGGCGCTCCGGGATCGAAACCCCGGAAGATGGCGCACACTTTGCCGAAGCGTGCCGGCTCGCGCAGGAGAAGGCTCAAACGCTCACCGAGGTCTGGCCGCTCATTCGGTTTGCCTTCTCGGAGCCCGTCGACGATGAAAAGGCGCGCCGGAAGTTCCTAGGGCCCGACTCGGTCAAATCGCTCAGGGTGGCTCGAGAGGCGATTTACGGAGTCCCCGCATGGACCCCAGAGACGCTCGAGGAGCGACTCGGGGAGGTGGTCGAGCGCCTCGGAATCAAGCCGGGAGCTCTCTATCAGCCGATACGAGTCGCCATCACCGGAAGTACCGTCTCGCCAGGAATATTCGATTCGCTTGCGCTGCTTGGGCCCGCCGAGTCGCTTCGCCGCATCGACTCGGCGATTCAGGGCTAACCCATACGGGTGATCCTGCCGATAACGGGCTTGAGCCAGGTCCCGCACCTGGACGCATTCCCGATGAGGCATCCATGAGCGACACCGCGATCCTTCCGAGCCCTGCCTCGAGTCAGGGCGCGGCGGCGCGCCCGATGGGCGTTGGCGGCCGACGCCTCGCAGCATCGTTCGACTCGGTCTCGAGCCTGCCCGTCCTTGCCGAAGCCCGCGAGCGCCTTGTTGCCCTCGTTGAGTCACCCTCGACGTCGAGCAACCAGATCGCCGATGTGATCGAAGGCGACGCCGCGCTTGCTATCGCTGTCATGCAGGCAGCGAACAATGGCAACGGCCCTCGCGGGCGCACGGGCGGCGTGCCGGCCGCGATCGACTCACTCTCGGCAACTCGAGTGGTAGCGATCGCCGCGCGGATGGAAACCTACGATCTACTCGGTCCTTCGGGCTCAGGCTCGGAGCGCCTCGAGCGCTTTCGCCGGCATGCCGCGTCTACCCGCTATGCCGCCGATCGCGTCGCTGAGGTGGCACGCATCTCAGAGCGAGACGAATTGGCTGTCGCCGCGCTCATGCACGACGTCGGCCGCCTCGTCCTGGGCGACCTCTACGGCCAGGAGTTCGGGGTGGGTCCCGAGCCCGAGGAGGGACCCGAGGAGCGGCTCCGCCGCGAGCGCCGCGAGCTCGGCGTCGATCACGCATTGGTCGGCGCGGTGCTCATCCGCCGTTGGGGCCTTCCGGCCACGATCGCGTCCGCAGTGGAGCGCCATCACTCGCCAGAGGCAGACGGCATCGCTGCCGCTGTCCAGCTCGCTGACCTGGTCGTCCATCACGCGGCGGGTGATCGCGTTGCTTCCGGCACGCTCATGAGCGCGGCCGATCGGCTCGGTCTCGATGACGATGGCCTGCGAGGCCTTCTGTTCGACTTCCCCCATTCGAGCGAATCACCTCGCCGCGCGTCGGAGCCTTGCCCGCTCTCGAATCGGGAGGTGGACGCGCTTCGTGGCCTCGCCGAGGGGAAGGTCTACAAGCAGATCGCCCAAGAGCTGACGCTGTCCGTCTCGACGGTGCGCACCCACCTACACAACGTGTACAAGAAGATCGGCGCGGTTGACCGCGCTCAGGCTGTACTCATCGCGCGGGAGCGCGGCTGGATCTAGCGCTCGGGCGTGCCCTGCTGAGGGATCCGCCTCTCCCTACTCGATGAGCCCTGTGCGGAGCGCGATCGCCACCGCATGGGCGCGGTCGCGAGCTTCGAGACGGGCGAGTGCGGCTTTTGTATGGGTGCGGACCGTCTCGGCGCTGAGGTGGAGCAGATGGGCGATGTCCTTGGTGGACTTGCCGTCGGCGAGAAGCTGGAGGATCTGGCCCTGCCTGCGGGTGACCGTGCTTGCAGAGCCGTCGCCGTTTGCGGCCGGGTCCACGAAGCTTCCCGAGTCGGCCGCTGCATCGACGGCTGCACGAATTATGTCGGTCGGCGAGGTCTTCGCGACGTAGGCGGACGCGCCCGCCTCGATCGCCTCAGAGGCTGCGTGTCGCTCCGCTCGCCGCGCGAGAGCCACAATCCCTGTGCTTGGCATCGCGCGGCGGAGGGCCTTGATCATCGCGGCACCAGCCGGCTCACCCGAGGACACCCGGCCGTCGAGCTCGACCACGGCGACGTCGAAGCTGCCTGTTGCCTCGTAAGCTTCAATCGCCTCACGCCAGTCCGAGACCTCCTCGACATCGAAATCGGAATGGACCAACTCCCGAACGCCGATGCGCGTTACCGCGTGGCCGTCCACGATGAGGCATCGACGATCGTCGTTCAAGTTCCCTTTCAACCCCTTTAGAAGCTCGGGGGCAAAAGCCACCCTCGCCGCACCCTATCCCGAGAGGTTTGAGGCGAAACCCCGCCCACTCGCTAGGAGCATCTTTTTCGTGTAGAACCTTTCCGGATGATCTCGGTCACGTCGAAATCCCGCTATGCAGTCGTTGCCATGGCCGAGCTCGCGCGCTCAGGCGATGCGGGGCCGGTGCCCATCGCCCAGATCGCCGAGCGGCGCGACATGCCGGTCCAGTTCTTGGAGCAGCTTTTCTCCACGCTTCGCCGTGGTGGCCTGCTGACCAGCCAGCGTGGTGTCAAGGGCGGCTACTCGCTGGCCCGCCCTGCCGCCGAGATCACGGTGCTCGAGGTCGTCCAGGTGCTCGACGGCAAGGTGGGGGAGGAGGCGCGGGAGGCGGGTGGCATCTGGGCCGAGGGTGTGGGGGCCCTTCGCGAGATCTTCCGCTCGACCACCATCGCCGACATCGCAAGCCGCGAGGCGTCGCAGGCCGGCGCAGGCATGTACTACATCTAGATGATCGAGGTCGAGCTTTGACGGTCGAGCGCGGGAAGCCGGAGGCACGAGTGCCCGCTGCCGAGATCTCCGAGGTGATCGGAGGGACCCCGCTCGCGCGGCTCGCCCGGGTGGGCGATTCCGAGCGAGGCGAGGTGCTCGCAAAGCTCGAGAACATGAACCCCGGGGGGTCGGTCAAGGACCGGATCGGCGTCGCGATGCTGGACGCGGCCGAGCGCGACGGCCGGATTGAGCGCGGCCACAGCACCATCGTCGAGCCCACAAGCGGGAATACCGGTATCGCGTTGGCGATGGTCTGTGCCGCCCGTGGCTATGAGCTTGTCCTGACGCTCCCCGAGGGGATGAGCCGCGAGCGCGGCAAGCTCCTTCGCGCCTACGGCGCCGAGGTCCACGAGACCCCCTCGATGGGTGGAATGGGCGAGGCCATCGCACTCGCCGAGAAGATCGTTGACGAGCGCGGTGGCTTCATGCCGCAACAGTTCTCCAACCCAGCGAACCCGGAGGTGCACCGGCGGACGACTGCAGAGGAGATCTGGCGCGACACCGACGGAGAGGTCGATGCCCTCGTGTGTGGAGTCGGCACGGGGGGGACCATCACCGGCGTAGGACAGGTCTTGAAGGACCGGCGGCCGGGCTTTCGCTGCTACGCGGTCGAGCCGGCGGGTTCTCCGGTCCTCGGCGGCGGTGAGGCGGGACCGCACAAGATCCAGGGGATCGGGGCCGGGTTCGTCCCGGATGTCCTCGACCGCTCCGTGATCGACGAGGTCATTGCCATCTCCGACGAGACCGCGCTCGCCTCTGCTCGGGACGTCGCTTCGCGGGAAGGGCTCCTCGTGGGGATCTCAGCGGGTGCCGCGATCGCTGCGGCCCTTGAGGTGGCAGCTCGGCCGGAGATGCGCGAGAAGCGAATCGTCACGATTGCTTGTGACGGTGGCGAGCGCTATATGTCGCTGCCGTTCTTCGCCGACGCTTAGTCGCCCAGGTCGTCGCCTGGAAGGCGACCCGCCTGTTCGAGCATTGCGTCAAGACGCTCGAGGAGGTCGCGCCTGGAAGTCGTTTTGCCGATGACGGCGGCGGCGCCCAACTCCATCGCCCGGCGCTTGATGGACGGGTGGTCGTGACCGGTAAGCATCACGACGACCGGTCGACGCCCGCCCGCCTCCGCGAGCGACTCGAGGATCTCGAAGCCGTTCGGGCTAGGCATCGAAACGTCGAGCAAAAGCAGGTCAGGGTGGAACTCCGCGCAGAGCGGCAGGACCTTGCCGGACTCCGTGGTGCACTCGATCTTGCCGTAGCCGCCCGTCTCGAGGATGCGCACGAGGAGGCGGGCGTTCTGGTCATCGTCGTCGGCGACGAGCGCTGAAATGGCGGCGCGATGGGAGTCTTCGCTCACAGTCTGAACCATATGCGCGAGCGGGCTGGTGGCGCACGTAGACTCATCCCGGAAGGAGAAATACCCGACAACAGCACATATGAGTAATGAGTTCGGAATCGGAGGCGTCCAGGCGGGGCTGAGGCGCATGGCCGCGTTCTTGCCGCAGCTCTGCGCCGCGTTCGCTGCCGGTCTCGTGGCGGGTGCGATCGAGGTTGGCGACGACTCGACCGGCGCGATCGTTCTCGGCGCTTACCTCGTGGCCGGCTGGTATAGCGCCCGAGCGGCGCGCTGGCGCTGGCTCTTGCCAATGGCGGGCCTCCTCGCCTACGGCATCATGGGCGCGCTCGGGACCGCCATCTCGCTTGTCGCGCTCCTGGCGATCGGAGACGATCTTTCATTGCTGCCACTGGCCTTGGCGGCTGTCGCGGCATGGGCGGCGCTGGTTCTCACCGGGCACATCTTCTCGCCGGCGACGCGGATCAGGATCGGGGTGATCGGCTCCCCACGGGCCGCACTTCGCCTGCGCGCGGAGCTCGACCGCGATCAGTCGCGCGGATTCGAGGTCGGCGCGACGATCGTGCCCGACGAGTGGGACTTCGACCCCGCCGCCCTGGATGCCCCCTATCTCTGCTCATTGTCGGAGATCGGCAAGGCGATCGACCATCGCGATCTCGAGGCACTGGTCGTGACGCGCGAGTTCGATCGCTCGGAGGTCGACCGAAGGCTCTTTACCGAAGTGGTCGCCCGGCCCGTTCAGGTGATGGAGCTGCACGAGTTCCATGAGCATCGCTTCGGCTCCGTGCCTCTGGCCGAGATCGACTACGCCTGGTTTACGCGACTGGCGGGGAGCCACTACAAGCCGTTGACGCGAGCCTTGAAGCGCGGTCTCGACCTGATTGTCGCGGTTCCGGCGGTGCTCGCCCTCGCCCCCGTTGCTTGCCTTCTTGCGCTCGCCGTCAGGCGGGACGGCGGACCGGCGCTTTTTCGCCAAGAGCGAATCGGCCAGGCAGGCCGGCCGTTCCTCATCAACAAGCTCCGGACGATGACGCACGAGCCCGAGCGGACCGCGGTCTGGGCCGAGGCGGACGACATCAGGGTGACGCGCCTCGGGCGATTCTTGCGAAAGAGCCACCTCGACGAGGCGCCGCAGCTTTGGAACGTGATCCGTGGCGAGATGAGCCTCGTCGGCCCACGGCCCGAGCAACGTGCCTACGTCGACGAGCTCTCGCGCCAGATCCCGTTTTATACGCAGCGCCACGTCGTCAAGCCCGGCATCACAGGTTGGGCCCAGGTGCGTGTGGGCTACGCGGGAAGCCTTGAGGGCACCGCGTTCAAGCTCTGCAACGACCTTTACTACGTGAAGCATCACTCGCTCTCGTTGGACCTCGCGATCCTGCTCGAGACCTTCCGCACGCTCGTTGCCGACAGGCAGTACGTCGAGCCGCCCGCGACCAGCCTGACGATGCTGGGCGAGGGGGAGGGACGGATC
Organism: Actinomycetota bacterium; assembly: GCA_030860375.1. Taxonomy (GTDB): domain Bacteria; phylum Actinomycetota; class Thermoleophilia; order Solirubrobacterales; family 70-9; genus JALZKA01. The sequence continues at coordinate 10,664 of JALZIJ010000265.1, forward strand.
GTGGCGGCCCCGGAGCCGTCGCCTAGCGGTGCCGCTCC
>JALZIJ010000266.1 GCA_030860375.1 Actinomycetota bacterium
GCTCGGGCCTCAGTGTCCGCCTCCGCCACCACACGCCCGACGTGCTTGGCCTGGACCAGATCTTTCGGACAGGCCTCTACGCCCCGCCGCCTGCGGCGGTCAGCCGGCTGGAGGCGCTGGGCCCCACCTTCGAGTCGCGGACCTCGGCGCGAACATCGGCCTGTTCGGGCTCTATGTCCTCGAGCACTTTCCGGGCGCACGGATCACCGCCTTCGAGCCGGATCGACACAACGCGCGGGTGCTTCGCCGGTGCATCGCAGCAAATGCCCTAGAGGACAGGTGGCAGGTGGTCGAGGCGTGCGCCGCGACGGCGGACTGCCGGTGCACTTCGAGTCTGGCCACTTCATGGAATCCCGCGTGGCGGGCGCCAGCTCGACAGGCGCAGCCGAACCCGTCGCGGCCGTCGACACCTTTCCGTGGCTCGCCCAGGCGGATCTCATCAAGATCGACATCCAGGGGGCAGAGTGGGCGCTCCTCGAGGACGCGCGCTTCGCCAAGCTGGACGCGGTCGCCATAGCTCTCCGAGTACCACCAACGCACCACTCCGGACCTCGAGGCCGCGCCCGCCGTGAGGAGGGCCCTCGAAGGCGCGGGCTATCCCATCGAGCCCTACGAGGAGAAGCTGCCCGGGCTAGGCGAGCTATGGGCATCCGCGTCAGCTGACCGGCCCCCGCGCCCCATTGGCCAGAGAGACCCGGTCGAAGTAGACCGACGACGCCCGGCTGCAGTCGCTGGCCAGGGTCACGTTGCCGTAGCGGATGTTGGTGATCGGGCGTCCGCTCGAGTTGGGCGCGCTGGAGGCGCCGATCTTGTTCCCGTCGAGATAGAGCTCAGACAGCGCCTGGCCCTCCTGCGCGGACAGCCGCTGGTGGACTTCGAGCCAAAACCAGCGGCCCTCGGGAACTGCCGCGCCGCCGGTCAGCTGCTTGGCCGCCTCGCCGTAGCGACCGGAGTCGAGGAAGAGCTTGCCCTGCTCGATGCGGACGCCCCCGACGTCGCCCGAGCCGCCATAGAGGCTGTGGTTGTCCCAGCGCACCGGGCGCCACCAACACCAGTCGGAGACCTTGGGGATGTAGAGGGCCATTCCGTACCAGACGTCGGCGCCCGGCTGCCAGTCGACGTCGTACCAGACGCGCTGGAAGGAGTTGTTGGGCGAGCCGTCGCTGGTGATCTTGGCGGCGTGCGTGCCGTCATAGGCGCGCTCGGTGGTCGTGGTCAGCGTGCCGGCGCTGGTGGAGCGGTTGTCGAAGTCGCTGAAGTCGCCGGTCTCGAGCGAGCCCAGGCGCTCCCGCACCCGGCGTCCCCGTCTGCTCTGGGCGGCAGGCGCGCCGACGCTCAGGCGCAGGCGCACACCCCGCCGGCGAACGAGCGCGCGCATCCGCGCACGCAGAGCACCCCCGCGGTACCGGCGCGGGAGGCGCACCTTCAGCACGCCACGGCGGGTCGCTCGACGGACCTTCGGGAGGCTCACGCCGCGCCTGTATCGACCGGCCCGAACTCGTGCAAAGCGGATTGAGCGGGCCCGTAGGTCACGGAGCTTGAAGACGACCGTGCCGTTTCGCTCCGCGCTGGCGGTGATGGCCCGGGTCGAGGCCGCGGCAGGCTGAGCAGGCGCAAGTGCGGCGAGAACGGCGATGGCGAGTACGGCGAGGCGGGGGACGAAGCTCGGCACGGGACCTCCGATGACGTTCAGGGCGGCACCCCGGGAAGTCGTCCTTCGGCGGGCCAATCGGGCTCGGCGTACCGAGCCCCGCGGCTTTGCGGTCCGCCTCGCGGCGGGGGTGTCCTTTTCGGAGGTGCTTCGCTGAGTGCTGTTGTGCCCTCTTCATCGACACTCTTCGGCCCGGGTAACGATCCGTCCTGGATATGTCGAACAAGCGTCCACTCCGAACCTGCTGAGGCCCCTCATGCGAGTGCCCCTGCGCATCCCGATACGGGTGTGGTCGTGGGCCGCACTAGCCTGGCTCCGCGGGTGGGCCCGGTGGGTCACGAACGGTGGCGCTCAGGGCGAGGTCAGGGCTATCGAGCCGCGCGTGCTCGGCGCCCTCGACAGCTTCAGGACACCGTCTCGCGCCACGAGTCGACATCTTCGTGTTCTCGGGCGAGATCCCGGCTTCTTGCTCTTTGAGGGTTGCGCGCTCTACCTTCCCGTACCGGTCCGGCGCACGAAAGCTAAGGGGCTTCAATGAGAACTTGTTCGCCGCGGCCGCCGGCTTGAAGGGCGCCTCGCGTCCGCACAACCACAGGCTCCCGGAGGCGGAAGCCACCGGATCGGCTCGGTAGCGTGCGACCGTTCAGGACGATGCGAGAGACAGAATGAGCGAATCCTCTTGGGGGCGGAAGACCGCGGGCGGCATCCTGTGGTCGAACGCGAGCTTCCTCGCCACGCGTGCAGTGAGCCTGATCACGCTGCTGGTCTTGGCGCGGCTGCTGGCGCCGTCGGAATTCGGAGTCCTGGCGGCGATCGTCGTCTACCTCTCACTCATCGAGCTGTGGAGCGACCTCGGCATGAATGCCACGGTGGTCTACGAGCAGGAGCGGGGTGTCAGCGATCGCGTCCAGACGGCCTTCACGCTCAACCTGCTGTTGGCGGTGACGCTCTCGGCTGCCGGCTTCCTGCTCGCGCCGCTGATCGCGGGCTTCTTCGACATGCAGGAGCACACCGACCTCTTTCGGCTCGGAGCCCTCAACCCTCTGCTCAGGTCGGCAGGCAACATCCACGACTCCTTGCTGCTCCGGGACATGTCGTTCCGGCGCCGGGTCATACCGGACCTGATCCAGACGGCGGCGCGAGCTGTCGTGTCCATCGCCTTGGCGGTGGCTGGACTCGGGGCCGAGTCGCTCGTCCTGGGCATGCTCGTGGGAACCCTCTTCTGGGCCATCGTTCAGTGGAAGCTGAGCCCCCTGCGACCGACCTTCGCCCTCGACTTCGGAGTTGTCCGCAGCATGGCGGCGTACGGGTCGGGAGCCGCCGCGCTTCGGGTGATCGCAGCGATCAACATCCGGCTCGACGCGATCATCGTCGGAAAGGTGCTGGGCGAGCGAGCGCTCGGCCTTTACAGTGTGGCGTTCAGGGTTCCCGAGCTGCTGCTCGAGACAGTCGCGTCGAACATCTCGCTCGTGGCCTTCCCGGCCCTGTCGCGCAAGCACGTGACCGAGAAAGAGGGAGTTGCGGGGTCGGCGCGCCTTCTCCTGCACTTCCAGGCCCTCTACGCCCTTCCGCTCGCCACCGGCATCGCGATTGTCGGAACGCCCATGATCGTGGTTTTGTTCGGGTCTCGGTGGGAGCCCGCGGGCGGCGTCGCCTCTGCCGTGGCCGTGATGGCCGGCGTCTCGTCGCTTGCTTTCCCGCTCGGCGACATCTTCAAGGCCGTCGGCAAGCAACGTGTGCTCGCTCTGATCGGGATTACCCAGACCCCGTTGATGATCGCCGCCCTCGTTTTCGTCGCCCCAGCCGGGATCGTCGCGATAGCGTGGACGCGCGTGGCGACGAGTTCCCTTCACCTGACGATTGTGACGGTGTTCTGCTCTCGGGAGGTGAGGACCCCCGTGCGCTACTTCGCAGGTGCCCTCGGACCGGGCTTCGCCGCCACCGTGGGCGTCGGCCTCGGTGCGGGTACTGTCCGGATGCTCTGGCCGGACCTTTCCCTGCTCCCGCTCCTTGCCGAGACGGCCGCGGGTGCGCTCGGCGGAGTGCTGTTTCTACGGGCGCTGTCACC
>JALZIJ010000270.1 GCA_030860375.1 Actinomycetota bacterium
CGATTCAGCAGCTCAATCTAAATTTATAAAACCAGCGGCTGCGCGATGTGGCCGAGCGCCGGCGCGCCGAGCGCGAGGGCGCCGCGGCCTAGCGACTCTCGAGGCTCAGACCGGAGCCCCGCAAGGGGACGCTTGGGTTAGGGTCGCGGCGGAAGCAACCACTGGGAGGATGTCATGCACATACGAGTTATCCGCTTCACGAATGTCGACCCGGAATGGGCCGAGGGTATGCAGGCTCGCCTCGACGAGCGAGGAGGGCCACCGGAGGGCGTCGTCGCGCTTGGGGTCCAGTTCCTTCACGACCCTGAGCAGCGCACGGCCGTCGTCATCCAGCGTTTTGCCTCCGAAGAGGACATGCGAACGAGCGAGCAAGCACTCGAGGCGATGGACCCCGGCGACACCCCGGGCACCCGAGCTTCCGTGGACCGCTGCACGGTCGTTGCTGAGGCCGAGGCCTAGAGAGAAGGCCGGGCCACGCTCTCGGCTGCCCGGTCGAGCCCAGGGGAGGCGTCTTCAGCGCGAGGTCGCGGATCAGGGCCTGGTCCGCGTGCCACTGGTCCGGCCTGCCGGCCTCAACTCAGGCCTCGCGCCAAAGCAAGTACTTCTCGTCCTGAGCGTCTCTCAGCCATGTGCTGTGCGCGCTCCACGCGGAGCTCTCCGCTCACACGTTCTCCACGGATTAGGAGCCTCGGCGAAACGTTCCGCTTTGGACTGCCATGAAGAAGGGCCCCCTCCGGTGACACGCTTGTCGTGTCCCGAAAAACGAGCACCGAGGAGGCCCGCTCGAAATGTTGCACGCTGGACTCGACCTAAGTCGCCGCAAGCTCGATATCTGCCTGCTCTCCGATCAAGGTGAGCACCTCGACCAGCTCGTCGTCGCGCCCGACGCCGACGCGCTGAAGACGCTCGCTCGCCGCATCGCCGAGACCCACCAAGAGCCGGTCTCGGCGGTGATCGAGTCGATGACCGGAGCCCGGTCGGTCCACGACACGCTCGAGCAAGAGGGCTGGGACGTCGAGATCGCTGATGCCCAGAAGGTCAAGGGCCTTGCTCCCTTGGCCTGCAAGACCGACCGCATCGACTCGAAGGTCCTGGCGACGCTCAGCCAACGAGACCTGGTGCCGGCGATCTGGCTGCCCGATCCGAGGGTCCGCGAGCAGCGAGAGCTCGCGAGGTTTCGACTTCACCTGGTCAAACACAAGTCAGCGCTCAAAAACCGCATCCACTCGACCCTGATCAACTTCGGGCGGCCCTGCCCGGTCTCGGACCTGTTCGGGGTCGAGGGGCGCAAGCTGCTGGAGCGACTCGAGGTCCCCGAGCCCTGGCGCGCAAACGTCACCGCGAGCGTCGAGCTGATCGACGAGCTCGAGCACCAGATCGATCAGGTCAACCGCCGGCTCAAGGCCGACCACGCCGACCACCCCTACATCCCGTTGCTGATGAGCGCCCCCGGCATCGGCTGGGTCCTGGCCTTCACGATCGCCTCAGAGATCGGCGAGATCGAGCGCTTTGCCTCACCGCAAAAGCTGGCCGGCTACACCGGCCTTTGCCCCCGGGTCAACCAGTCAGGCGACCCAGACCGCCGCGGGCCCTTGACCAAGTCGGGGCCTCGCTACCTGCGCTGGGCGATGCTCGAGGCGACGATGCACGCGAGCCGCCACCCTGCCTATTCGGGAGCGCTATCAGCGAAACAAGCGCCGCCTCGGAAAGCAGCGCGGCGCCAAGGTTGCCCAGATCGACACCGCCCGCCGGCTCACCCACGCGATCTGGCACATGCTGAGCCGAAACGAGAACTTCGCTCCCCGAGGCGCCACTTTTCGTCTGGCGGCATAGATCGCCCTTTTGGACTTGCGCCCGCGAGCGAAAGCATCCCATTTCGCCTGATCCTCCCGGAAAGAAGAGGCCATAGAGACATGAGCACCGCTCCACATCCGAAAACCTCGAGAGGGCCCTGACGACGAATCATCAACCCCTACTTGACACGGGCGCTTTCTTGATAGAGACGAAACGCGTTAGCCGCTTCGCAGGGAAGTGACACTCCCGCTGGGCGGTTGGGTCAACCGGGATACTACGCGCGTGTCACA
>JALZIJ010000001.1 GCA_030860375.1 Actinomycetota bacterium
CGCTTCGCACCTTCGGGCAGGAGATCGGGCTGGCCTTTCAGCTCCTCGACGACGTCCTCGACGTGGCGGGTCCACCTGAGCGAACCGGCAAGGCACGGGGAACCGACCTCCTCGACGGCACGGTGACGATGCCCCTCATCCTGGCTCGAGAGCGCGATCCTTCGCTGGCGAAGCTGGACCTCCGTGCGTTGGATGCACGCAGCGCGGAAGCGGTCTGTGGTCGGATCGCCGAAACGGGCGCCCTCGACGAGGTCCGAACGGACGCCCGGGCACGCGTCGCAGACGCAAAGCGGGTGGTAGCCCAATGCAAGGCGCTGCCCGACCCTCAAAGGCGCCTACTCGCCTTGGTCGCGGACGGCGTCGTCGATCGCTACGCCTGACCGGGGGTCAGGCACCTTGCGTACGGTGAGGTGCCAGGCACCTTGCGTAACGCTAAAAGTCTTCGGGCAGGATGACATCGGCCGCAAGGGCGGCGCAGAAGCGCTCGACGTCGTTTTCCATGTTCGCGCGGGTGAGCGCTTGGAAGTCGTCGAGGACAGCCTGGGTCGAGTGGTCGAGGGCGTCGTCGAAGCGATCGGCGACCTCCTGGGTGAACACGCCTGAGTCGTGCCACTCGCACTCGGGACAACGAAGGCTGATGCTCCACCCGTTTGGGCCGGCCGATTCCCAGTCCAAGGGATATACGAGGTCTCCCTCACAACGCGGGCAGAGCGTCAGATCCTGAGGAGGTAAAGGACCGAGGGCCGGCCGTCCATGGCCAGGCGACCGGGACCCGAGCTCCTGCTCGAGATATAGACGCGCCTTAACGCGGCCGCTTGCTGGTGTTTGGCCCTCCGACATCCTCGCCCGCCTTATCGGCTCCCGTCCGGCCGGGCTTTAGGGCCTGTCTCGGCGAAGGAGCGCACCCACGGATGAACGCGGGGACTCTTCACGGATACGGGGTCGGCCCGGCTCGCACATAGACACCGCTATGCACAATCCGGGCCGACCTCGTCCCGCTTGGTCCCCGCGTCCCTCGCGGGCACGTCCCCCACCGAGACAGGCCCTAGACTGCGGCGCCCATGGTCCTCTCCGACCGACAGATAAAGGAAGGCCTCGAGAGCGAGAGCATCGTCATCGAGCCCTTGGCGGAGGGGGCGATTCAACCATCATCGGTCGACCTTCACACGGATCGTTATTTCCGCGTCTTCCGGAACGATCACACGCCCTACATCGACCCGAAGCGCGCGCAGGAGGATCTGACCGAGCTGGTCGAGGTCGCCGACGGCGAGGCGTTCATCCTCCATCCGGGCGAGTTCGTCCTGGGCTCGACTCTCGAGCGCGTCGCGCTCGGCTCAGACCTCGTCGCACGCCTCGAAGGCAAGAGCTCCCTGGGGCGGCTCGGGCTGCTCATCCACTCGAGCCTTCCGGCGAGCGAGACCGTGATGGTCAAGATCGACGACAGATTTGGGCCCATGCCGATCGGCGAGATCGTCGACAAGAAGCTTCAATGCTCAATAGTTGGCTTCGATCCCGAAACGTTCGAAGTTGGGTACCACGAGATCACCGGCTGGTATGAGGGACCGGCCGACCGGATCTTCGAGGTGCGCCTAGCCAGCGGCCGGAGTGTCAAAGTCACCGCAGGCCACAATTTCTTCAGCCTCGACTCAGGTGGGAACCTGAAGAAGACCCGAACTGGTGAGCTGCGGGAGGGAACTCAAATTGCAATCCCGCGAGTAGTTCCCGACCCGCTCTCCGCCGAATCGCCCACCATCGCCCTTGCCGGCTTGATCCCGGAGGATCAGCGCGAACGAATCACAACTACCGGTGTGACCGCACGGGCCTTGTTCGCAGAGTGCGGAGAGGATGTTCGAGCGGCTTTGCGCTCACGAGGGCAGAAGCACACGGATTACTACCGGAGCCGGTCGTTGATTCCGCTGCCTGTCATCGATCTGTTCGGGGAAGCCTCCGCGCTTCTCGGGCCAGATGATCGTCTCACCGTACGGGGTGCAAAGCATTCCGTTCCAGGACAGATCACGGTGGATGCTGAGTTCGCATGGATGCTCGGGATGTTCGTGGCGGAAGGCTCGAACAGAAAGAGTCAGTTCACGATCTCCAACACGAACCAAGCGTTCCTCGCTCGCCTCGAGGGCTACTTGTCGTCGCTTGGAATACCTGTCTACCGAAGTGTGGGCGGAGTAACGGGTTGCTCCTCGATCTTCTCCGATTTCTTTGACTGGATCGGATGTGGCAAGGGCGCGATCAATAAGCGCGTTCCACCAATGGTCTTTGCCTGGCCCAGGAGTCTCATCCGGCATTTCATGAATGGGCTCATCGACGGGGACGGGAGCTGGGGCGAGGAGCGGATCTCGTACTTCACCTGCTCGGACGGGTTGGCAGCAGACGTCCTCTTTCTCGCCGAAAGGTTGGGTAAGCGCGCGGGCTCGAGCGTGCGTCAGCGAGGGAACAGCAAGCTCTGGCAGATCTATATGCCAATCAATGAGCACATGCTCCTCACGTCCGTGCCTCTGCCTGATCGACTCTTAGTGGAGTTACGCGAAGGCAGCGGTCTAAACCAAGCGCAAGCGAGCCGAGAGGCCGGCTACCAGCACGCCACGGACCTCTGCAACCTCGAGACTCGCAGCGGTCGGGACGCTGTTCGAATGACCACCCTCCAGCGCCTCCGCAGAACCTATGCCCGTCGCGCCGAATGCAGTCCGTCGATCGGGCGCCTTCACCGCATCCTCGACGGCGATCTTCTATGGGATCGGGTAGTGGAAGTTCGAGACACCGGCTCCGTTGAGCCGATCTATGACCTTGAAGTTCGGCCTGGAGGCAAAAAGATCGAGAACTTTCTTGCCGGCAGCGGAGGAGTCTTCGTCTCAAACACGGCCGGCTTCGTCGATGCGGGCTGGGACGGACATCTGACGCTCGAGCTCTCGAATGTCGCGAATCTCCCGATCGCCATCTATCCGGGCATGAAGATCGGGCAGATCTCGTTTCTTCAGATGACCTCAGCGGCCGAGCATCCCTACGGGTCGGACGCGACCGGATCGAAGTACAAGGGGCAGACCGGGCCAACCCCCTCGCGCTACTACCTCAATTTCCCCGAGTCAGAGCGCAAGGGCTGAACCAGGCCCCCGAACTGATCCGGGCAGCGCCCTCGCCCCGTTACCCTTACCGATATGCCGAACATCGGACCACTCGAACTCGCAATCGTCCTCATCATCGCGCTCGTGATCTTCGGGCCGAAGCGCCTACCCGATCTTGGCAAATCGCTGGGCTCGGGCATGCGCGAGTTCAAGGACTCGATCACGGGCAAGGATGAAGAGGAAAAGCAGCTCGAGGAGACGAAGGCCCAGCTCACCGAGCAGTCGCCGGCGACCACCGCCGAGATCGACGACGAATCGCCGGGGGACGAGCGCGTCGAGGCCGATGTCGTGAACGACCCCCGCGCCTAGCCCGGCGTTGAGCCTGGCGACGAGCGCAAGGAGCGGCTGACCTATGGCCACGGCCCAACGGCGCAAGCCTGCGGATTTCGACGAGCACATGACGCTCGTCGAGCACCTGGACGAGCTTCGTTCCCGGATCATCTTCTCGGGCGTCTTCTTGACCCTTGCGGTCGTCGGCTGCTTCTTGGTGGAGGACACGATCCTCAACATCGCGAACGAGCCTTTGCCCCCCGGCTTCCTGCCGATCACGCTCAGCCCGACCGAGCCTTTCTTCACCACCGTCAAGCTCTCCTTCTACAGCGGGATCCTGATCTCGCTCCCGATCCTGCTCTACCAGGCGTACGCATTCATCCTCCCTGCTTTCGCGCCGGGGGAGCGGAAGCTCATCCTTCCGTTCCTCCTCTCGGTGCCGGTGCTCTTCATCGGCGGCGCCACGTTCGCCTACTTCATCGTCATGCCGGCCGCGCTTGACTTCCTCCTCGGCTTCAACGCCGACTCATTCGAGATCGAGATCCGCGGTTCGGAGTACTACGGCTTCTTCATCCTCACGCTGATCGCCGTCGGGTTTCTGTTTCAGATCCCGGTATTCGTCCTCGCGGTATGTCGCCTGGGCATAGTCACGCCCGAGCAGTTGGCCGCCAACCGCCGCTACGCCGTCCTTTTGATCGCCGTCGCCGCGATGCTCCTGCCCGGCACGGACCCGGTCACGATGATCATCTCGATGACTCCGCTCTACATCCTGTTCGAGTTCTCGCTGGTCTTGGCGAGGCGGTTCGGCCGCCCGCCAGGGGAGGACGAAGAGGACGGCTCAGAAGACAAGTCGACCCCCGACGACGGGTAGGTTAAAACCATGATTTTCGACCTCACGAGCCCTGGCCGCAAGCGCGTCGTGCGCGTGGTCTTCGGCTTCTTGGCGATCATCTTCGCCGTGGGTTTCATCGGCTTTGGAATCGGAGGCGAGATCGGCGGCGGCGGAATCCTCGACGGCCTCACCGGCGGCGGCAGCTCGACCTCTGACGCCTTCGAGCAGCAGATCGAAGACGCCGAGACGGCGGTCGAAGAGAGTCCAGACGACCCCAAGGCGCTCTCGGAGCTAGTGCTCCTTCGCGCTCAGTCCGCCGCGTCGCAGCTGGATGTGGACGAGGAAACCGGCCAGCCGAGCCCTACCGAAGAGTCGCGGGAGGAGTACGAGAAGGCTGTCTCCGTCTGGCAGACCTACCTCGACACGGAGCCCCAGAAGGTGGACTCGGCGACCGCGCGCGCAGCTGTCTCCGCCTACCAGTCCTTGGACGACATCAACGGCGTGATCGACGCCCAGGAGCAGCTCGCGGAGTCGGATCCCGACGGGACCACCTACGGGCTCCTCGCAACATTTCTCTACCTCGACCTCCAGATCGATAAGGGCGACAAGGCGCGCGACCAAGCGCTCGACGAAAGCAAAGGCAACGAAGCCAAAGTGATCGAAGAACAGCTCGACACCTACCGCAAGCAGGCCGTCAAGGCCGAGAAGGCCGAGGCGGCGCTGCCCAAGTCCGAGCAGGGTCAGAGCCCCGGGCTGGACGATCCATTCGGCGGTTTGAGCCCCACCGCGCCGGGTGGCAGCCTCGACCCGGGCGCCCTGCCGGCGCCCTGATCGCGAGAGCGTTTTCGGCGTCTTGGTGCCCCGCTGTCCCTCGCTACGATCCTGCGTCGGGGCCGTTAGCTCAGTTGGTAGAGCAGGAGACTCTTAATCTCAAGGTCGCAGGTTCGACCCCTGCACGGCCCATGGATCGCGGAGGTGTCTACTTCGCCTCGACCGGCTCAGCCTCGGCGGCGTCCGCGGCGGCTCCTGCCTCTGACGGCTCGAGGCCGGGCTCTGAACGGGCGGCTCGATCCTCGTAGGCGCTGCGCGCATTCATGTCGGCGCCCGCCAGGACCTGATCCGCCTTGAGCGCCCGCACGACGGCCTCGCGGCCTGAGCGTGGGAGGAGTTGCATGAAGCGAAAGATCCCATTGGAGATCTTTGGGACCCACACGTCGAACTTCGGGAACTTGAGCGCGTCGACGATTGCGTCGGCGACCTCCTGCGGCTCGAGCTTCTTGACGGCGCGGGTGTCGACGAGGCCGGAGCCCAGCTCGGTGTTCACCGCTGCCGGCATCACGCAGGAAACCTCGACGTTCGTGTCACGAAGCTCGCCTCGAACTGCCTCGGAAAGTCCCACCACGGCGTGCTTGGTCGCGCAGTAGGTCGCGCCGCCGGGAAAGCCACCCTTGCCTGCCTGGGAGGCGATGTTCACGATGTGGCCGGTGTTCCGGCGCATCATCGACGGCATTACGAGCTTCATTCCGAACATCAGCCCGTGAACGTTGATGTCGATCATGCGCCGCGCGGTCGCGTCGTCTTCGTCCACGAAGCGGCCCAGCGGCATGATCCCCGCGTTATTGATGAGCACGTCCACCGGACCGAGGCGCTCCTCGACTTGCGAGAGGTAGCTCGCAAAGGATTCGCGGCGCGTCACGTCGAGCTCGAGGGCGATGGTCTCGCCGCCCAGCGCGGACGCCGTCGTTTCGGCCAGCTTGAGGTCGAGGTCGCCGATCGCGACCTTGGCGCCTTCGCGCACCAAGGACCGGGCCGTCACCTCGCCGATCCCGCGGGCACCGCCCGTGATCGCAACAACCTTGCCCGCGAGCGAGCGGGGTTCCTTCGCCATAAAAGCTCCTCCTAGGGGGTGGGAGCTTTTCAGTCTACGAAGGATCTGAGGCGCGAGCCTCACCCGTCAGCTGGTAGCTCAGGTACCAAGCGACGTGGCGAGCTGCGCCAAGGCCGGCGGTGATGGGCGTAAAGATCATTCTCACGGTGATCAACGCTATACCCACGAGGAGACGGCAGAATCGCCGCGCGTAGGCTGCCCCGCAATGGATGTTCTCCTCTCAGGCGACGAGCCGGGCGCCACCGCTCTCGAATCGGCTCTGCGCGAGCTTGGCCTCGATGCAGACCGCTTCGATCAGCCCCTGGCACTCGCCGAGATGATGGTTGCCTTGGAGAACGTTCTCGAGCGCGAAGCTCCTCGGCTTGCGCTCGGAGTCGGTGCAGGCGACGCGTCGCTCGCACTCGTGATCACCGCGGCAAAGCGCGGCGTCCCGGTCGCCGCGTGCCTGGACGATGACGCGGGCGTCCAAACAGACGAGCACCGAATCGTCGCGGCGCTCGCCTCCTTTACGGCGGGCCCCGCGGAGGATGCCTCGCGGGCGGCCGGGCGCGTCGTGTCGTGGCTGGAAAACAAAGCGACTCGCTGAGACCTAGACTCCCGCCGATGAAGGTTGGGGTTATCGGGTTGGGGTACGTCGGCCTGCCGTTAGCCGTCGCATTCGCCGAGGCAGCGGCGGACGTCGTGGGTGTCGACACCAATCAAGACGCGGTCGAGAGCATTGCTCGCGGCGAGAGCGGTATCGAGGACATATCGTCCGATCGACTCACTCCGCTGGTAGGCGAGCGTCTCACCGTCACCACGAACCACTCCGCGCTCGCCGAGTGCGACGCGATCGTTATCTGCGTCCCCACCCCGCTCGCGCACGGCCGAGACCCCGACCTTTCCTACGTCGATGCCGCTGCAAAGGCCATCGCCCCGATCCTTCGCGCTGGACAGCTCGTCGTCTTGGAGTCGACAACCTACCCCGGGACCACCCGCGAACGCGTCGCACCCATCCTCGAGGAGTCGGGTCTCAGCGCCGGCTCGGACTTCCACCTCGCGTTTTCTCCCGAGCGAATCGACCCGGGCAGAACCGACTTCACCGTCAAGACCACCCCCAAGGTCGTCGGCGGCCTGACCGAAGCCTCCGCCGACCGCGCCCGTGAGCTCTACGGCCTCATCTGCGATCGGGTCGTCGCCGTGTCAAGCCCGGAGGTTGCCGAGCTCACGAAGCTCCTCGAGAACATCTTCCGCTCGGTGAACATCGCTCTCGTGAACGAGCTCGCGGTGCTTTCGGACCGGATGGGCATCGACGTTTGGGAGGTCGTCGAGGCCGCCGCAACCAAGC